>NZ_JAUBQD010000011.1:0-33768 GCF_036701085.1 Microcoleus sp. Pol7_A1 | reverse complement strand
TCTCAAATCGACTGACGCACGCTACTACTTATACACTTTGTCGATCGGAATCTGAATCCTAAAAGTCGTTCCGCATCCTATGGAGGAAATACACTCAATCTTGCCATTGTGCTTTTCCACCACAATCGAGTGCGCGATAGACATTCCCAAACCCGTTCCTTTTCCCACAGCTTTTGTAGTAAAAAACGGGTTAAAAATGCGATCGACTATCCCCTCGGGAATGCCCGTACCGTTGTCCGAAATTTCCACGATCGCAGTCTTCTGGGCCGTTACACGAGTGAAAATAACAATCCGGCCGCTCTCGATCTGCGATCGTGGAACCGATAACTTTTGATATCGTTCTTCAATAGCATCAATTCCATTAGCAATAATATTCATAAACACCTGATTCAGTTGGCTCGGATAGCACTCTACCGGCGGCAGTTTCCCGAACTCCTTAATTACTTCAATTTCCGGGCGGCTGTCCCGAGTCTTCAAGCGGTGCTGCAAAATTAACAAAGTGCTTTCAATTCCCGCGTGAATATCGACCGGCTTCATTGCGGATTCGTCCAGCCGCGAGAAATTTCTGAGGGACAACACAATTTGCCTGATGCGCTCGGTTCCTACCTGCATCGAACCCACAATTTTTGTTAAATCCTCAGCCATGAAATCCAAATCTATCTCTTGAATGCGATCGACAATTTTTGAATTAGGTTCGGGATACTCATGTTCGTAAAGAGTCACCAGATCGAGCAACTGTTTTGTATACTGTTTGAGATAATCAATGTTAGCGTGAATGAAGTTAACGGGATTATTGATTTCGTGAGCGATGCCGGCAACTAATTGCCCCAAAGAAGACATTTTTTCAGTTTGAATTAGCTGAGTTTGAGTAGATTGCAATTCCAGCAGCGCTGACTCTAAATCTCGAGCTTTTTCTCTTTCTCGTCCCTCGCTTTGTCGCAGTGCTTCCTCTGCTTGCTTGCGAGTCGTAATATCCTGGGAAACTCCAATTATTACCTTAGCCTGACCGTCAGCATTCCTGCTAAAAATAGTATCCCGACTTTGCAGCCACAAAAATTGACCGTCTGCTGCCCGCATCCGGTACTCAATTTCCCTAATTTCGCCATCTTCTATTTCTACAAAGCTAGCGTGATGTTTGAGAATTTTCGGCAAATCTTCCGGGTGTACTAACTGAGGAATCAGTGGCGAATCCATCCCTGTAAGGTCGTCAAACGTATAGCCCAAAAGCCTAAGCATTGAATTGTTAGTGTAGATATTTCGCTGTTCTTCCAAGTCGTAGAGATACAAAATACCGGGAGTAGCCGATGCTACTTTTTGAATGAACTGCTGGCTTTCTTGCAAAGCTAACTCAGCTTGCTTGCGATCGGTAACATCAATTGTGATGCCGTCCCAAAGAATATCGCCGTTTTCTTTAGCTTCAGGACGCGAATTTGTCTGAAACCAGCGAACCTCGCCCGAAGGCAGCACCAGCCGTCCTTCCCAGTGCCAAGGTTGCAAAGCTTGCGCTGAAAGAGCAATAGATTCGTAGTAATTTTGGCGCTCGTCGGGATGAACCAAATCTGTTAGCAAAGCCGAATTTTGCAGAACAGCTTCTGGTTCTAACTCAAACATTTCTAGGGAAGCAGGACTCATGTAAGGGAAACTAACAGAGCCATCTGCACGCAACAAACATTGATAAATGATTCCCGGCAAATTAGCAGACAGCTTTTGGAATCTTGCCTCACTTTCCCGCAGTGCTTCCTCTGCTTGTTTGCGCTCCGTAATGTCAGTAATTGAACCAACCATGCGGACTGGTGTTCCAGATGCGTCCCACAAAGCTTGTCCCCGACTGAGTATCCATTTGTAGGCGCTGTTATAGCACCAGCAGCGGTATTCGATGATGTAATGCGGCGTTTTCTTGTTTAAATGGTCTTGGAGAGCTTGCATTACTAAGGCTAAATCCTCGGGATGCGTGTCCCTTTTCCATTCGTCCAAGTAATCTAGAATTGAGCTGTTTTCGTATCCGGTGATTTCCTTAAATCGCTCGGACAAGAACACTTCCCCTGTTTGTAAGTTCCAGTCCCAAATTCCGTCATTGTTGCCTTTGAGTGCTAACTGCCAGCGTTCTTCAGTTTGCATCAATTGAGCAGTTCTCTGTTTGACTCTATTTTCTAGCTCTTGATTGAGTTGTTTGAGACTTTCTTCTGCCTGTTTGCGTTCGATCGCAATTCCTGCTAAATTTATGACAACTTCTATCAATTGCAGCTCAAAAAAATGGGGGCTGCGCGGTTGGGCATAATACATTCCAAAAATTCCCAGAACTTGACCCTGAGATGAGAAAATAGGAGTAGAAAAGCAAGCTTTCAGTCCAAAACTCAAGGCTAAATCTCGATAATTTTCCCACAAAGGATCGGTGGCAATATCTGTAACGATCACCTGTTGGCGGCTAAAGGCAGCAGTGCCGCAGGAACCGACATCCGGGCCGATGGCTGTGCCGTGAATAGCAGCATTGTAACTGTCGGGCAAACTCGGGGCGGCTCCGTGCAGTAAATGTTCGCCGTCTGGAGCTAGAAGCAAAATCGAACCTATGACCTCTCTAGATTGCTGTTCGATTATTTCAACTAAAGTATTTAAAGTATCGCCCAGAGGAGCGCCCTTAGCAATCATTTCTAAAATTTGTTTTTGACCGGTCAACCAATTTTCAGCTTGCTTGCGCTCCGTAATGTCGCGGGCCACCACCAGAACCGTGTTTTCTTTCATTGGCGAAATGGTAGTGGCAAACCACGTTTGTACGCTGGCAATTTCCAGGTTATATTCAAAAGTACAGGTTTGATTTGTACCAAGGGCGGTGCGAATTTTATCCTGAAAAATATCTGCAATTTCTGGCTCGAATACTTCGCTGATTTTTTTGCCGACAAGTTCTGCCGGCGGTTTGTATAAAAGTCCGGGATTTGTCGGGGCAATTTTCAGGTAGCGTCCCTCAATATCAATCACCAAAATTACGTCGTTCATGGCAGCGAACAAAGCTCTAAGTTCCGCTTCAGAAGCTTGCAGGGCGATTTCAGCTTGTTTGCGATCGCTAATATCCGTCCCGATACAAAGCAGTCCTGCCAAATTTCCATTCGCATCTAGTAAAGGTTTATTTGTCCACGCTATCCACACCCTTTCTCCATTGCTGCGGATGTTTTCCTTTTCGTGTTGGAAGTATTTTTCCGGCTGTGCCAAAAAATCTCGAATCATTGCCGCGAGGTCACTTTCGGAGAAATCTGTTTTCGGTATAATTGTGCCGATCGCACTTTTGCCGATGATTTCTGCTTCTGAATACCCGAAAAAAGCTTCACCAAACTCGTTAAAAAAAGTAATCTTGCCTTCACTGTCTAACTGCACAATAATGCTGTTAGCATTCTCAACGAGTTGCCGGTACTTAGCTTCGCTTGAACGCAGTTTCGCACGGCTGTACACCCAGCTAAAAACCCCCACCCCGCTCAAAAGTGCCAGCAAGTCGCCTCCAAAGAGCAGCCACCCCCGATGCGGCGAATTCGCAGGCCATCCTCCTGCCGGAATTGCTGCCAACTGCCAGGAACCGTTGGGCAAAGTCACTTCCAGCACCACGGGATTGTCCTGAAAAATTGACCCGTCACCGAAAAATACTGCGCCGGATGCTCCCCTCCCGTCTTTGCCCCGCAAAGCGTATTGCAGCTTCGCTGAGGAGTCGTTGAGTCCCGCTTCCTCAATTAGGGAGTTTTTGTCGAGGATCAGGCCTGTCAAGCCCCAGTAAACTCCTGTTTCGGGCTCGGCGCCGGAGGGTGTGAGAAAAATCGGCGATCGACCGATCAACGTCTCGTCCCCCTCCAATAATTTCACGGGCCCGGCCAGCAAAGTTTTTCTGGTGTTGATGACCTCTTCGACCATTTCCCGCTGTTCGGGTAGCGCCGTCAAGTCAAGGCCGATCGCCGCTTCATTTCCGTCGTGCGGATAAATGTAAGCGACCGTGGTGCCTTTAACTAAAGTTATGGCGCGAATGCCCGGTTGCTGTGCCATCAGAATTCTCGCCGTCGCTGCAAACTCGGCTTCGGTGATATTTGGGTTGTTGGAAAGGTAAGCCCCCAAACCCCGCATCAAAAACAGCCGGGAATTCAAAGAGCTTTCGAGCTTAGAACGGACTGTGCTGAGCCGATCGAGGGTGCTAGCGCGGTTGTACTGACAAAACCGCTGTTGTTCCGATCGATCTAAAATACCAACTCCGATCAAAATGGCTACTGATGCCGAAATTGCTGCTAAATAGGGTAAAATTTGAAATTTTTTAATCTTAAAGTATTCCATCTGCCGGCGGTTAAGGTAGATCTTTACGTCTTTAGATAGATTTAGTTTAGTTCCATTTTTATAGGCAGATGCAAGATTTCCGGGATACCGGGCTTTTCGCAAGCCGGCGCGAGTTTTTTTTGTTCTAGGACGCCCGCCGAACGCCGGCGATATGTAAACCTCTAATCCTCAATTCTATAGACAAAGTTTTAAATATCAAATCGACTGACCGAAAGTAATGTGGTCATAAGCCCCCGGATTCATTCCTTAGCAGACTCAGGACGGGATCGATCTAAAATCTAAAATCTAAAATCTAAAATCGACTGACTCGCCATTTATCTGGTAGGGTGCGCGCTGCCGTACCACAGCGGTGGGGGAGCGCGTACCCGAAAGACGGGAATTATTAGCTAAAATATGGTTAGCAATAATTTTTTTCAGCGCTACGCCGAATCATTCATAGGGGCAATTTGATGCAAGAACAGTTGATGGAAGCGATCGCACCTTACCGCGATCGCGTGGATTATCTGGAAGTTCGCCTCGAACAAAGTGAGTCAACTGCGATTAGTTTTCGCGGCCCTCAGTTAGATGCTGTCAACCGCAGTTTTAGTCTCGCCGGCGGCATCCGCGCCTGTCACAAAGGCGGCTGGAGTTTTGTAACTTTTAACGGTTTAGCTGAGTTAAAAGACCGCATTGAAGAAGCTGTAGTGCAGTCTCGTTTGGTTGGTAGCGAAAAAACTCTACTAGCAGATGTCACCCCGATTCAAGATTATGTAGCGGTGGAATTGGGCCGCGATCCGCGCTCTATTACTCTAGCCGAAAAGCGAAAATTACTCGAATCTTACAACCAGTTGCTGTTAGATTACGACCCGCGAATTCAGACGACAATGGCCGGTTACAGCGACAGATTCGGGATTACTTATTTTGTGAATTCTCAAGGCACTTGCATCGCTCAAGAGCGCTTGGACGTGACCGGGCGTTTCGGGGCGATCGCCCGCGGCGAGGGCGGTGTCGTCCGCCAAGGGTTTGAGTCGATTCACTCGCGATCGGATTACGATGTCTTGACAAATATTGAAGATCGTGTTAAGAGTGCTGCCGTTCGAGCAGTGGGCCAACTAGAGGCAAAATCGGTGAAAGGCGGTCAGTATCCGGTGATTTTAGACCCTTATTTGTCGGGGGTTTTTATTCACGAAGCTTTCGGACATTTGTCGGAAGCAGACGGCATTTACGAAAACCCGAAAATGCAGGAATTGTTGACTTTGGGCAAGCCTGTGGCGATCGAACAATTGAATGTAATTGACGACGCAACTGTGCCGGGATTGCCGGGAACTTTGAAATACGACGACGAAGGTGTGCCGGCTCAGTGCAAGCATTTAATTAAAAATGGAGTTTTAACGACTCGGATGCACAATCGCGAGACTGCGGGCAAAATGGGCGAAAGTCCGACAGGAAATGCCCGGGCTCTGAGTGCTACTTTTATGCCTTTGGTGCGGATGACTAATACTGCGATCGAGTCTGGCGAACATTCTTTTGACGATATGGTTGCCGACATTGACGAAGGAGTGTATGCAGTGCGGATGTTGGGAGGACAAACCAACGGCGAAATGTTTACCTTTGCGGCGGCTCAAGGGTTCATGATTCGCGACGGCAAATTGGCTGAACCTGTTAGCGATGTCACTTTAAGCGGCAATGTATTTCAGACGTTAAAGGATATTGAGTCGATAGGAAACGACTCGGTTTATGCCTACGGCGGTTGCGGTAAAGGCGGCCAGAGCGGTTTACCCGTAAGTGTCGGCGGCCCCCATTTGCGGATTAAAAATGTCGTCGTCGGAGGAAGATAATCATTAGTCATTAGTCATTAATTATTAGTTCAAAACTTACGCAACTGGCACATGGTGAAGGCGTGCTCGCGCCCTCACGCCTCGCCTTAACCAGTCCGGAACACTGACAAGTTGACCCACGACTCAAAATCTACTTTCGAGGGCTTCAGCTAGGTCGTTTGGTGTTTGGGAGACTTCATAAATTACAGAGAAATTGGGGAAGTGCGATCGCGATCTAGATTCTACCAGGCTTTACCCTGATTTTTTGTTGAATTCTCCTTAAGTTGCTTCCCTCTTTACCTGAGCGCGTTGCCTAATGGGAATCTCAATCACAAATTCTGCACCCCTATCTGCTGGCTGCGATAAACATCTCAAATCTCCGCCGTGCTTATCCACCACAATCTGATAGCTAATAGATAATCCCAAACCAGTGCCTTGACCCACAGGTTTAGTTGTGAAGAAAGGACTAAACAGATGCGTTCTTACCTCACTTGTTATCCCCAGCCCATTGTCTTTAACACTGATTCTTACCCAATCGTCATTCAGCATAGAAGTACGAATTATAATCGTACTAGGATCTTTTATTATTTGCTCCAGGCTGCGTTTTTTGTCATAGTAATTCAAGCCATCAATGGCATTGCTCAGCAAATTCATAAATACCTGATTCAACTGAGACGCATAACATTCTATTTTTGGCAAATCTCCGTATTCTTGAATAATTTGAATAGGTGGATAATCCGGCTTAGGCTTGAGCCGACTCTGCAAAATGACTATAGTGCTGTCGATGCCATCGTGAATATTAACGGGTTTCATCTCAGCTTCGTCAAGCCGCGAGAAGTTCCGCAACGTCAGCACAATCTGACGGATACGTTCAGCCCCTATTTTCATCGAAGATAGCATTTTAGGCAGATCTTCTCGGATAAATTCTAGCTCTATGTTCTTAATTAAAACTTCGATTTCAGGGTGATTGTGGGCACCGTGCTGCTCGTAAAGGTTTATTAAACCCAATAGCTGCTGAGTATACTCATTGACATAAGTTAAATTGCCATAGATAAAATTAACGGGATTATTAATTTCGTGGGCAATACCTGCAATGAGTTGTCCTAAGCTAGACATTTTCTCAGTCTGAATAAGCTGAGCTTGGGTGCGCTGTAAATTTTGGAGTGCAATTTCTAGTTGAATAGCTTTTTCTCGCTCTCGCGCTTCCGATTGCTGCAATTTATCCTCTCTTTCTTGGCGAAAGCGCTCGTTTTCCTTTAGCTGTTGTACGTGGGACAATGTTTTGTTAATTGTAATTTCTAAATCCTGAAAATTTATAGGCTTAGTCAAAAAATCAAAGGCTCCGGCGTTCATCGCCTTTCTAATATTTCCCAAGTCGCCATAAGCCGATATAACTATTGTTTTGACTAGGGAAGCTATCTGATTAAGTTCCCCTAACAAAACGATCCCATCCATAACTGGCATATTAATGTCAGTCAGCACAATGTCTATATCCGGTTGTTCTTGTAACTTTGCCAGCGCTTCTACGCCATTATACGCAAAAAAAACCTGGTATTCTTCCGCACGGATCTTTTTTCTAAATTTCTGGGAAATTAGAGATTCTAAATCTGGCTCGTCATCCACAAACAGTATTTTTGCTGACATATTGCGATATTTTTCGGTCGGATGCGACATTTTTTTCCCCTGGCATTGATTAACTTATCCGAGTAATATTTATATACTTTAAGTTATATTATATATTATTATTGCAAGAGTCATGAAAAGGCTGATTTCTACAATGGCAAACCTAACGGCTGTAATAGGCTCTGAGTTTGGTAGAGGGCGATTGATTAGATAAGGTCGAATTCAGCCTTAGTTTGTGTGATTGGAATTTCTATCCAGAACTCCGCTCCCTCCCCCACCTCTGAAACACACTTCAATGTGCCCCCATGCTTTTCCACTATAATTTGGTAGCTGATATAGAGACCCAAACCAGTACCCTGACCTACAGGCTTAGTAGTAAAAAAAGGTTCATAAATACGGTCTTTCACGTCTGCGGTCATTCCCAGCCCATTGTCCCGAATTTGAATGACGACACGGGAATTTTCCTCTAGCAGAACAGTGCGAATATTAATGGCGCTCTGGAGATCCGAGTTCTCATCTAGTGACCGTTGTTTATTGTACTCATTCAAAGCATCAATCGCATTAGAAAGAATGTTAATAAACACCTGATTTAGTTCTCCAGCATAGCATTCCACCAAAGGCAGATGACTGTACTCCTCAAACACTTGAATCTCTGGACGCGTTCTCGTTGTTTGAAGTCGGTTATCCAAAATCAGCAGGCTGCTTTTGATCCCTTCGTGAATATCAACAGACTTTATGTTAGCTTCATCCAGCCTTGAGAAGTTACGCAAAGACAAAACAATCTTGTGAATGCGGTTAACACCACATTTCATCGAAGCCAGAATTTGGAATAAATCTGCTATCATAAATTCTAAATCTATGGCTTTGATTTCAGCTTCAATCTCAGAAGTGGGTGGGTGGTACTGCTGCTGATAGAGATTTAGCAGGTGGGTTAGGTTGTGGATATAATCACTGACGTGGCTAATATTGCCATAGATAAAGCTAGCAGGGTTGTTAATTTCATGAGCAATTCCCGCAACCAGTTGACCCAAAGAAGACATTTTTGCGGTCTGAATTAGTTGAGCTTGTGTCTTTTTTAGCTCTTGCAGACCTTGTTGTAAATCCTGAGCTTGTTCTCTAGCGCGAGCTTCTGATTCCCGCAAGCGCTGGTTTTCTTTTAAGTGTTGCACGTCACGCAGCGTTTTGTTGATGGTAATCTTTAAATCCTCCAAATCTATCGGCTTGGTTAGAAAGTCAAAGGCACCTAAGTTCATGGCATTTCTGATATTTTCCATGTCGCTATAGGCTGATATAACTATTGTTTTCAGCGGTAGGTCTATTTGATTAAGTCTAGATAGTAAAGTCAGGCCATCCATTTCAGGCATATTAAGGTCGGTCAATACTATATCCAGATCCGGGTGTTCTTTCAATTTTTCCAGCGCTTCTACACCATTACGAGCAAAAAAAATCTGCCATCCTTGCGTGCGGATATTTTTTCTAAATACCTGGAAAATTACATATTCTAAATTTTCTTCGTCATCTACAAACAGTATTTTGGCTGACATATTAGTCTCTCAGTTGCTAGTAGAACCCTGAAGGCAGAAGGAGAGGATGGGAAGGTACCAATTACACTTACCAATTATGTTTTATTGTGAATTTACTCCAAATTGATTATTTTATTTTTTAGGCTCTCAAAATTAACAGGTTTAGTAATATAGTCATCAGCTCCATAAGCGATTGCGGTTTGGTAGTTTCTTTCATCTCCATAAGCGGTAATCATAAAAACTTTTAGATCGGGAAACTTTTCTTTGATAATTCTGAGCAGTTCTATCCCATTCATTCCTGGCATATTAATATCAGACAAAATCAAAACAATCGACGCTTCTTTATGATTTTCTAAGTAGTCCAATGCCACCTCTGCTGACAGGGCAAAATAAAAGTGGATTAGCCCTGATTTGATTTCTTTTCTAAATTTTTGAGTAAACAAAGACTGAATATCTTCCTCGTCGTCTACAACCATTACTTTCATTTTTTTACTCCTGAATTTCTGCTGTTTTTTTCGGCAATGTAATTATAAACTCTGTGTAATTTCCTACTTCTGTTTCGACTTTTAGTTCTCCGCGATGTTGCTGGACGACAACATCCTGACTGATAGAAAGACCTAGACCAGTACCTTCTGCGGGTGGCTTTGTCGTAAAAAATGGATTGAAAATTTTATCGAGGACCTCTGGCTGTATACCTGCGCCATTATCGCGAATGCGGATTTCAATCCGACCTTCCAGATTTCGAGTTTTCACTTCAAGTATAGGTGAAAATCCTGACCCCATTTCTTGTTGCTTTTTATGGGCTGCATAGCAAGCATTGCTAATAATGTTAAGAAACACCCTAGCTATATCTTGTGGCACGACCTTTACTTGGCCAATGTCATTGTCATAGTCAGTTTCTATGGTAATGTTAAAAGCTGTTTCTTTAGCTCGCATCCCGTGATAGGCTAGATTGATATATTCGGCCAATAAACTATTGATATCTGTAGCTTCCCACTGACCGCTTTGTTCCCTAGAATGCAACAGCATATTGCCAACGATTTTGTCGGCTCTTTGACCGTGTTGATGGATTTTTTTAAGATTAGCTGTGATGTCGGTTAATAGCTCGGCAATATCCTCACTGGTTTCAGGATCTAAACGTTCTGCTTGATTTTCAATTTTTTCAAACAGTTCTTCGGTTAATTCAGCAGAAAGTTCTGAGAAATTGTTGACAAAATTTAAGGGATTTCTGATTTCGTGGGCAATCCCGGCTGTTAAACTGCCCAAAGAAGCTAGTTTTTCTTGGACAACAATCTGATTTTGCATAGCTCTGAGATTTGCTTCGATCCGCTGGCGCTCTTGAATCTCATTTTGCAATTGCTCCACAGTATGGGTGAGTTCAGAGGTACGCTCCTCAACTTTGATTTCTAGTTCCTCATTAGCTTTTTGCAGTGCTTCTTGGGCTTGCTTGCGATCGGTGATATCGCGGACGATCGCCACATATTCTTGCAGATCCTGATTGGAAAGGGAAGCTTCTTGAGAGAATCGGTCGGAGATGGCAACTTCCAGAATGCGCGAGTCTCCATTGGACAACTTGAGAGTTTGTTCGCTGCGACTGAGCCAGTCTTCTGGCTGAGTCTCTAATCCGGGTAATAATTTGTTCAGGTGAGATCCAATTAGCCTAGTAGAATTGATTCCGAAGACGCTTTCAGCAGCAGGATTAGTCTGGCGAATTACACCTTTTTCATCCAGCACTACGATCGCATCTAGGGCTATGGTAAATAGCTGTTCTGCTCCCTCTCGTGCCTCGTCCATTGAGACGACTTGGGGTAAACTCGTCCAGCAGGCAACGGTCACCCCAACAAAAGCAACTAACAAAACCAGCACTACTAATAGATTCAATCCAACACTAGAGTTAGCATATAATCTGATGCCAAAAATCCAGCCGACAGCGACGGCGCTGACAATCAGCAAGATCGAAATTACAACCTGAAATGCCACAAAATCTGGCATTTTGCTCTGGCTTCTGTTGCGGTAAAGCCGAATCCACCACGACGGATGGAAGGGGGCAAAGGCAATGCGACTTATCCCTGCATCTACTGCCAAAATGGCAAGGGGAAAACACAACCCAATGATAAAGTCTTGCCAGCCCCAAGCCAAGCCTCCGACTACCAGCACCACCGCATCTACTATGAAGAAGGCCAGCGACCACCAAGGCCACCGAACTTCTGGACTACCCCGCCGCAGCCACAGTGATAGATGGAATATTGTCAGGCACACAACCAAGCCAACATTAGTAATCGCCACAAGCCGAGGGACATTTCCCCAAGCTAGACAGATTAAACTCAGAACCAAAACTAAGACAAGCCCAAATCCAAATACACCGCGTCGGGATACAACTGCGAATGTTGGCGAAATATGTCCATCGACGGCAAGTTGGTACAACATCCGGGGGCAGTTGGAAACTATGGTTGCGCAACTCAGAAGACAGCTAGCGACCACCAGAAACGTGACGAGGGAGGGAACCCAGGGCCCCCACAATACCTGACAGGCAGCTAATAAATTCAAGAATACGTCATCTTTTAGACCTGGATCGGTGGCCAAGCGCATCAGTACCCAAGCGCCTCCTAAAATCACAGGCAGCATCCCCAGTGCGGAAATTTTGAGAAACTGCAAGGTTTTAGTAGGGTTGCGGCTATCCGCTACGAAACTGGCGGCGGAGTCACAGCAGTAGAAAATGTATGTACCAAAGTAAAACCACTTAGCCCAGTCAATAAAGGTGAATGGCGGCCAAGTTGCGGGGAAAAATCCGGGACTGTTTGGTGAAAAAGCTAACCAGAATAGACCATAAATGGAAAAAACGGATAATACGCCGACTGTCGGCAACACAAAAAAGGCGTGCAGAATACTTAAGGCGCGAGTGCCGCTGAAGGTCAAAATGAAGGGTAGGAGCGTGAAGGTAATATTTAGTAAAGTTTCAGGACAGCTAAAACCCAAACTATTGAGGTTGACTTTGATTAGCTGCGTCAGTACGATCGCAGAAATTGGCAGTGTTGCTACCCAGCTTAAAAAGTATCCGATCGCTGCATAGCTTCCCAGACCCGGATAATTTTTCAGCAGTCGGGCGGTATAGTTGGGCGTTCCCCCAGCCATGTCTGGGAAATACTCACCGATGCGTTTTACCTGTAGGTTGAGCATCATACCCATGATGATACCGGGCAACCAAACGAAGATGGCGCTAGGCCCGATCGCTGCTTGGATGGCTGTGGCGATGGTAAACCAATTGGCGTGACCGGTGAGTCCAAAGCCCGATGTTTCCACCGCACTCAGGCTTCGAGGCAGGCGCATGAGCGATCGGCTATTAAGATTTTCTCTTGGGGAAGCCTGAGTTGGTTCTGAGTGGTAGCCGTTTTCGGGCTGGTGTCGGATGCCTATCGCCATCAATGTTACCTATTATTTTTTGGATGTTGCAATCGCTACCCCGATGTTCAGCTTTATAGAGTTCAACTTTTTTTTTTAAGTATTTTTGCTACTCTTAAATTTTGGCAAAGCTGCCTTTCCCAGTCAACCATGAAAAGCTATCTCAATCCATCTTCAATATTACATTTTATTTCTGACTTCTGGCTTTTGCTAATTTCGCGTTATTTTAGCTATGCCCTTAAGGGCTTCGGCTAAGTCGTTGGGTGTTTAGGGATTTCCGGTATTACAAAGAAATTGGAAAAATGCGATCGCGAGCTAGATTTTACCAGGCTTTACCCTGATTTTTTGTTTAACTCCCCTTAACTCGCTTTCATCTCTACCCGATCGCTCTGCCTAGTGGGAATCTCGATCGCAAATTCTGTACCCCGATCGGGCTGCGATAAACACCTCAAATCTCCGCCGTGCTTATGCACAATCTGATAGCTGATGGAGCATCCCCAGCCAGTGCCTTCACCCACAGGTTTAGTTGTAAAGAAAGGACTGAACAGCCGCTTTCTTACCTCGCTCGTCATCCCGGCCCACGATCTTTAACACTGATTCTTATCCGAATTTTTGAACAATAACTGAATACCTTCCTCGTCTACAACCATTACTTTCATTTTTTTTACTCCTTGATTTCTGCTGTTTTTTTCGGCAATGTGATGATAAACTCTGTGTAATTTCCTACTTCTGTTTCGACTTTTAGTTCTCCGCGATGTTGCTGGACGACAACATCCTGACTGATAGAAAGACCTAGACCCGTACCTTCTGCTGGTGGCTTTGTCGTAAAAAATGGATTGAAAATTTTATCGAGTACCTCTGGCTTTATACCTGCGCCATTATCGCGAATGCGAATTTCAATCCGACCTTCCAGATTTCGAGTTTTCACGTCAAGTATAGGTGAAAATTCTGACCCCATTTCTTGTTGCTTTTTATGGGCTGCATAGCAAGCATTGCTAATAATGTTAAGAAACACCCTACCTATGTCTTGTGGCACGACCTCTACTTGGCCAATGTCATTGTCATAGTCGGTTTCTATGGTAATGTTAAAAGCAGTTTCTTTAGCTCGCATCCCGTGATAGGCTAGATTGATATATTCGGCCAATAAACTATTGATATCTGTGGCTTCCCAATGACCGCTTTGTCCCCTAGAATGCAACAGCATATTGCCAACGATTTTGTCAGCTCTTTGACCGTGTTGATGAATTTTTTTAAGATTATGTTTGAGATCGGTTAAGAGCTCGGTAATGTATTCATTGGTTTCCGGCTCTAACCGTTCTCCTTGATTTTCTAATTCTTCAAACAGTTCTTCGGTTAATTCAGCAGAAAGTTCTGAGAAATTGTTGACAAAATTTAAGGGATTTCTGATTTCGTGGGCAATTCCGGCTGTTAAACTACCCAGAGAAGCTAGTTTTTCTTGGACAACAATCTGATTTTGCATAGCTCTGAGATTTTCTTCGATCCGCTGGCGCTCTTGAATTTCATTCTGCAATTGCTCTACAGTGTGGGTGAGTTCAGAGGTACGCTCCTCGACTTTGATTTCTAGTTCCTCATTAGCTTTTTGCAGGGCTGACTGGGCTTGTTTGCGATCGGTGATATCGCGGACGATCGCCACATATTCTTGCAGATCTTGATTGGTTGTCGAAGCGCTTTGAGAGAATCGGTCTGAGATGGCAACTTCTAGAATGCGCGAGTCGCGATCGGGTTGGTTGAGAGTTTGTTCGCTGCGACTGAGCCACCGATCGGGCTGAACCCCTAATCCGGGTAGAAATTTGTTGAGGTAAGACCCAATTAGCCTAGTAGAATCTATTCCGAAGACGCTTTCAGCAGCGGGATTAGTCTGGCGAATTACACCTTTTTCATCCAGCACTACGATCGCATCTAGGGCAATGGTAAATAGTTGTTCTGCTCCCTCTCGTGCTTCATCCATTGAGACGACTTGGGGTAAACTCGTCCAGCAGGCGATCGCCACCGCCACAAAAGCAACTAACAAAAGCAGCGCCAGCAAAAGATTAGAACCAACACTAGAGTTAGCGTTTAATCTGATCCCAGAACCCCAACCGATCGCCACAGCGCTACAGACCAGTAAAATCAGGATTACCACCTGAAACGTTACAAAATCTGCGACCAGGCGATTGCTCTGCGTCCTGTAAACTTTAATCCACCACTCCGCATGGAAGGGGGGAAAGTTTATGCGTCGCATCGCCCTATCCGCTGCCCACAAGACGATCGGACACAGTAGACCCAGGATGAAATCTTGCCACCCCCAAGCCAATCCGCCACAAACCAAAACAACCGTCTCTATCATAAAGAAGCCTAGAGACCACCACGGCCACAGAACCTCTGGCCGCTTTCTTTGCAGCCACAGTGCTAGATGGACTGCCATAATCGAGACCAGGTAACTAACACCTGCCACGACTACTATATGAGCTAAGTCCCCCCAAATTAGAAACAACAGGCTGACAAACAGCGTAGCCATCAGGGCCGGGCCAAAAACTCCCCGTCGAGACACCACAGCGAAGACGGGGGAAATTTTTCCGTCTACGGCAAGTTGATACAAAATGCGGGGACTGATGGACATATAAGTTGTCGAAGAAAGCAGCCAGCCGGAGAAGACTAGGAATGTTACGAGCAGGGGAGCTGAATCGCCCCAGAAAGGTCGGGCTGCTACTATCAGACTTGAGAACGGATTGGCGGCGATCTCTGGAGTAATGGGCGATCGCATCACGATCCAGGAAACACCCATAAAGGTCAGAGGCATAAAACCCGTCGAGATTCTCAAAAACCGCAGCGTTTCCCCAGGACGGCGGCTATCGGCGACAAATGAAGCAGCCGTTTCACAGGCATAAACTATAATCGTTGCAAAGAAGTACCATTTTACCCAGTCCAAAAAGCTGAGGCTCGGCACGGTGGTGGGAAAAAAGCCCGGACTGCTTGGAGAGAAGGCTAACCAGCCCAACCCTTGAACGGAAAAAGTAAATAAGAATCCAATAGCCGGGATGATGAAAAATAAATGCAGGATGCTCAACCCCCTAGTGCCGCTCCAAGCCACAATCAGGGGTAGCACTGTAAATCCAATTTGCAATAGCCGCTTCGGAAAAGTAATCCCCAATGGCTCCAGGTTGATGGCGATCGTGTCTGTGAGTAGGATGGCGTTAAACGCCCCACCACAAGCCCAGCCTATGTAATATCCCAGGGCTGCATAAAGTCCTATAGCCGGGTAGTTTTTTAGCAGTCGAGTGGTATAGTTCGGCGTTCCTCCGGCTACGTTTGGCCAATGCTCGCCTAAGCGTTTCATTTGCAAGTTCAGCATCATACCGACGAGCATTCCAGGCAACCAGACTAAAAGCGCCCCAGTTCCGAGAGCGCCTTGGAGCGTCGGCGCAATGCTCAGCCAACCGAGATGAGAAGTCAGGCCAAAGCCCCAAGTTTCTAAAGAACTGAGAGTTCGCTCCAAACGCATAGGCGATCGCCTATTCAGATTTTCTCTTGGGGAAGGCTGAGTTGGATCTGAGTGGTAGCCGTTTTCCGGCTGGTGTCGGATGTCTGTCGCCATCAGTTTTACCTATTATTTTTTGGATTTTGCAGTCGCCACCCCGATGTTCCGCTTTATAGAGTTCAACTTTTTTGTATTAAGTATTTTTGCTACTCTTAAATTTTGGCAAAGCGGCCTTTCCCAGTCAACCCCATGAAAATCTATCTCAATCCATCTTTAATATTACCAGGACTTACGCAACTGCCACAGCTCCGTGTACCAGCACCCTAAAATTAGACAATAAACATCTGAACCTCGGAAATTTTGAGTTGATTAATTAAATAATTTGATAGCAGCCCGTATTTAATTTGATATATTGTTTGACGAGTTTTATAGGCTAAACTTTTGAGCGCCAAACCCACACAAGTTCATGGTAAGCAATATGATTTATTGGAATTCTAGCTTGACGGCACTGGCAATATTCTCTGCCGATTAGTTGCTTAATTATCCTAGGAAATTGCTCAATTTTCCAACGAATAGCACACAGTTTTTGTAGGTTCTTCGTGCTGGCTTGAGTTTGGTCGTTAGTCGCGACTGTCAACTTGTCAGTGCCCCGGACTGGTTAAGGTGAGGGCGTGCTCGCGCCCTCACCTTAACCAGTTGCGTAAGTCCTGTAGTTATTAGTAGGGTGCGCTTTGGCGCACTTTACTACTACAGATAGTGTAAAAATACAAGGAATGCAGTGTAAGTCCTGTTCTTGCTTCTTCCCTCTTCCTTTTGACTTCATAACTTACGCAAAAAATGGTTCACTGCGCTATTTGTAGAGTCTCTGTGGACAGAAGCGCACCCTACAGATAAAGTTTAGGCGTCCAGGACAGTTCCCTCTTTTGTTTATTCTTCCTTCTCAATAAAAAACCCCGGTTTCTTGAAGAAACCGGGGTTTTTTCTACCAACTAACAGAGGAGTCAAAAGTTCACAGGTAGCGGTTGCCGGAATTCTGCATTTCTCGCACAACCCTCTAAACCAAACTACGGGCAAATTCTAGTTGCAGCTTCTTTAAAGCTGTCTCATTTCCTCTTCAAGCACCCGAACCAAATCTTGGTTCCCACTGGATCTTGCTACTTCTATGCGGTGAATCAGTTGCTTGTGAATGTTAGCGCGGTGGGTTTCTGCGACTTTTTTTACGTTTTGACGATTTGTGTTCATGGTGGACGTTCCTTATGTTAAATTTGGTGTACCTGCTACTTCTCTAATATAGCGCTAAATTTCAAAAAGTATCTAAATTTACAAAAAATTTACAGTTGTTGACCGATCGACCAAACTACTGTACAGTATTGACCAGAAGTCAATAGCGATATCTTGACAATCCCAAAGAAGGCAAAAGCCTAGAGCTGCAGAAGGCTAGAGCAGCAGAAGGCAGAAGTAGAAATCCTCCCCATCACCCAACATTTACTCAAAGGGTAAGCGACGCACTGCGCACCCAACATTTACTCAAAACTCAAAACTTGCTCCAGCGCCTCTACCAACTGCTGAAGGTGTGCGAGCTCGTGATTTGCCATCAGCGAAATCCGAATTCGACTGACGCTGACAGTCGGAGGTCGAATCGCCGCAGCAAAAATACCCATTTCCTTGAGCTTGCTGCCCGCTATTAAAGCTGCGGCTGCATCTTTTAACGGAAGACTGAAAATTGGGGAGAGGGAATTGGTAATTGGTAATTGGTGATTGGTAATCGCGCAATATTTGAAAGTTTCGATATTTTGTCGCAACCGAACTCGGCGTTCTGGTTCTTGCTGTACAATTCTCACAGCTTCTAAAGCAGCCGCCGCGTCAGCAGGCGTCAATGCGGTAGTATAAATCCAACTCGCAGCTCGATTGCGGAGAAAATCAATTAAAGCAGCAGAGCCCGCAACGTAGCCGCCCAGACTTCCCAAAGCTTTGCTGAGTGTCCCCACTTGCATCAGCGGTGTTCCCGTACACCCGAAATGTTCTGCACAACCGGCACCGCTAGCACCGAAAACTCCTGTAGCGTGAGCTTCATCTACTAATACCATGCAGTTAAATTTTCCGGCCAAAGCTAACAACTGCGGCAGCGGACACAAGTCCCCATCCATGCTAAAGACGCTATCGGTAATAATTAAACACTTGCGGTATCTCGCCCGATTTTGCTCTAACTTGGCCGTTAAATCCTCAAGATTGCAGTGACTGTACTCTAGGGCAGTTGCACCGCTGAGTGCGGCTCCGTTTTTCAGGCTCGAATGGTTGTACTTGTCAGATAATATTAAATCGCGCTTGCCGACAACGGATACGATCGCCCCTAAATTCGCCAAATATCCCGAACTGAAGACTAAAGCATCTTCAGTTTGTTTTAAATTAGCAATAGCCAGTTCTAACTCTCGGTGCAAATCGCGGTGTCCGCTTAGCAACCTCGAACCCGTCGCGCCCGTACCAAATTCCTTAGTTGCAGCTATAGCCGCTTGAATTAACCTGTCATCGCCGGCAAGTCCCAGATAATCGTTGCTGGCAAAGTTAATCAGCCGACGGCCTGCTAATTCTACCACGGGCCCGGGGGAACTCTCGATCGATTGTGGCGATCGATACCAATGGGCGCGGCGAATAGTGTCGAGAGACTTCTCTATCCAAGCGTAAGGGTCAGCGTTCATTTTGGAAAGCGATCGGGTAATAAGTTATATTGTCTTATAGTCAATCCCTGCCTATCACACAAGCATATGCCACTCACTAAAAAATACAGATTAGTCACCCGCAGCGATTTTGACGGTCTTGTCTGTGCCGTTTTGCTCAAAGAACTCGATATGATCGACGAGATTAAATTCGTGCATCCTAAAGATATGCAGGATGGAAAAATCGAAATAACAAATAACGATATTAGCACCAATTTACCCTATGTTGAGGGAATTCATTTAGCATTCGATCACCATTTCAGCGAAACTCTCAGACACGATAAAATCAAAATCAACCACATCATCGACCCCTATGCAGCTTCCGCAGCTAGGGTTCTGTACAAATATTATGGAGGCAAAGCAAAGTTTCCTGATATTTCCGACGCGATGATGCAGGCAGTTGACAAATCAGATTCCGCTCAATTTGCCAAAGAAGAGGTTCTGCATCCACAAGAATGGGTGCTGTTAAACTTCATAATGGACGCCCGAACCGGGTTGGGAAGGTTTAAAGAATTTACGGTTTCCAATTATCAGTTAATGATGCAGTTAATCGATTACTGCAAAAATCATACCATCGATCAAATCTTGCAGCTTCCTGATGTGAAAGAAAGAGTAGACCTCTACTTCGATCAAGAAGAAAAATTTAAAGAGCAAATACAGCGCTGTGCCAAAGTTTATAATAATTTAGTTGTTTTGGATTTGCGCAACGAAGATGTGATTTATGCGGGAAATCGTTTTGTCATTTACGCTTTGTTCCCCGAGTGCAATATATCGATTCACGCACTGTGGGGACTGAAACAACAAAATACTGTTTTCGCAGTTGGCAAGTCAATCTTTAACAAAACTTCTAAAACAAATATTGGGGAGTTAATGTTAAGATATGGGGGCGGCGGGCACCACAATGCCGGAACTTGTCAGATTGAGAATGATAAAGCTAGTAAAGTTTTGAAAGAGTTAATTGCCCAGATAGAGCAAAATGGTTAAATTGGCTTTATCTTTTTTGCAGTCAGGACTTGAGTCTTTGATTATTTTATTCTTCAGGGCTAAAGTCCTTACTACAAACAGGGATTTTCAGAACTGAATTCCTTACTACAAACGGGGATTTCCAGGACTAAAGTCCTTACTGCAAACGGGAGTTTAGTCCTCAAGGTTTTGAGATGGCGGGTTCGGGGCATTGAGATTTTCTGAACTCTTGCCTTTGACTGGCGGCAAATGGTCTACCAAACCCATATCAAAAGCGATATCCGGCAACTCATCAGCGTTATATTTTCCTGCCTCAAACAATCGCCCGGGAGTAAAACAAGGCTGTTTCAATCGTACCACTTCCCCCGGTGAAAACATTCCCCTAAACATTTTGCGTTCGAGTCCCATAATTTCGGCTCCTAAAACAATTCTCGCATTAATCTTAGCAATTTTTGAGCCGCAGCTTCCCAATTAAATAAATCCGCCGTCTCTCTAGCTTTTTGAGCTACCTGAAAACGCATTGGGTCTTCAACAAGTTTTCGCAATTGTTCGCGAACAGACTGAACATTTGGTTCTGCCCAATGAGGAGCATTTCTAATTTTTAGATACTCAGTATCGTAACACTTTCCGACGGGAATTAGATCGTAAGCAATGGGATAGCAGTTATCAGCATTGGCGTACTCAGTCGGGCCGCCGTACATAGTCATAGCGACGGGCAAACCTGCTGCAAAGGCATCCAAAATTTTAATCGCAAAACCCTCGCCGCGAAACGGAGCTAAAAAAGCATCGGCTGACAAGTATAAATCAGCTAGTTCTGCTTTATTATAAAATTTAGGCATTATCACAATTTTTGGCTTTAACTTGCCGAGGCGCTTTTGGATATTGACGAGATGTTCCACTATAACCTCTGGATTTTTGCCGCCATCTTTGATAATTAACTCTACGTTGGAATTGTCTTGAAACTCTTCATAAAAAGCTTGAATGGCGACATCCGTGCCAAATCTATACAAATCAAAAGAATTGGTCATGTGCAGAATATATTTTACATCTTTTTGGGTTTTTTGCGGTTTGGGAAAATAGAGTTGCGAGATTAAAGGATTGAAACCTAGAGGCAGGACTGATACGTTGGTCGCCGGACATCCAGCTTTTATTAAGACGTTTTTAGAATATTGGCTGACGGCTAGTTTGTGGGATAAGTTATTGACAGCATCGTAAATCCAGTAATCATAATCATCAGTGTTTTTGGCGAATTCGTAATTGATAGCAAAAAGTTCTAAGTTGAGATGTCCCTTGAGTTCTTTTAAAAAATAAGGTTTCCAGTAATGAGACCATTTTATCTGAAATAAATCTGATGGTGCGGCGTTCATCCACTTCTCTAACAGGTGGTTTTCTTCTGTTGTGGAAGTACGGGTGAGGTGAGAGGCGATTGTCGAGGGTTCGACAGAAATAGGAATTCCCATTTTGTCTAAAGTTTTCGCCAGGGATAGTGTAATGTCGGCAAAGGAGTTAAAGTGTTGAAAGCCGACGTTAAAGTGAACCATATTTATTAGTTATTAATTATTAATTATTAGTTATTAGTTATTAGTTATTGGTTATTGATTATTGGAGGCAGAGCCTCCGGGTATGTATTTCCAGGCTCTGCCTGGGAACAAGACTGAAAGGCTAAAATACCAACAAATAACAACTAATAAATAACAAATAACAACTAACTAAGGGCTAATTGGCCGATCGCACTAAAATGACTGTACAGTCGCACCCGCGCGCCACAGCTTCCGGGATGTTCCCCTGAATCACCTGCTTCAGCAGCCCTTCGCGGCTCGCTCCCAGGACGATCGCATCGCACTGATCGTTCTGAGCCAAATCAATTAAAGCATCAGAAACCGATGTAGCGCAAACCGAAGTCGCTATTATCGAACAGCTAACCCTGCGCTGGATAAACTCCGCCGCTTGCTTTAATTCGCGGCGATCGGGTTGTGCAACAGAAGGCTGGTGAACCTGACACAATTTAATCTCCGGTACAGCACTCGCAGCCACCAAAGCAGGTAGCAGCCGCAAAGCCGCAGCTTGCTTGTAACCGCCGCGAATAGGCACCAACCAGCGCTGCAAACCCATCAGCGTGTGCAGTCCCAATTCTGGCGCTGGAATGTCTGAATTCGGCGGGGAAAGTTCACTCTCTGGAGTTGCTGATGAATCTGAGCCGATCGCCAATGCGGGATTATCTGCGCCGTCAACTCCTTCGGGCTTTAACTCCCATTCTATAGACGCATATTTCCGCCCGTTAAAAGAGGGGGAAAACTCATTTTTCTTGCGGGTTGCTAATATTTTTTCGCTCCATTTAACCAAAATAACCTCGCAGCCGGCTTGCCGAATTACGGTATCCACAACATCACCAAAAATGCGTCCTTTTGTGGAAAATTCGCCTTGCCAGCCCATCAAAATTAAATCGATGTGCCGCTCCCTAATTGTCTCCAAAATCGCGTTAGGCACGTCGTGAGCTACCCGTATTTGGGTGTGAACTGGCAAGTTCCAATTGCGAACAATTCGCTCGGCTTGTTGCAGCAGGCGGCGGCTTTTGGTTGTCCGCACGGCGCTTTCTGAAGGGGAACTGTTGCGCGGTACTAAGATGATTTGCAGGCATTCTAATTCGTAATTGCGATCGCGCGCGATCGCCGCGGCCAGCCGCAGCAAAGCGGGTGCTGTTTGGGGGTTGGAAAGCGGCACTAATAAGCGGCCGTTTCCGACTTGCGGAGCCCTGGTTTGATAGACAACATAGGAAGGTTCTGGATGCGGGCCTTGAGTTGTTTCTCCGCTGAGGCGATCGGATTCTACTCGGATAATGTCGCTGCGCGTAATAATTCCCACCAAACGGCGGCCTTCTATGACAGGCAAACGGCTGATATTGTAGTTGTTGAGCCTGTACAATACCTCGCTTAAAGTATCCTTTGCTTTGACTGCGATCGGGTGTAGAGTCATGAATTCTTTGAGCAGCGAGTCTCCGGAAAAATTGCGCTCGCTGGCATTTGCCAAATCGGTTTGACTGACAATTCCGACTAATTTGCCATCTTCAACTACTGGAAATCCTCGGTGGTGCGATCGCGAAAATGCCTGCATCACTTCATCGAAAGTCAGCAGACTCGATAGAGTTTCAACTCGGCGCTGCATCACGTCCTCTGCGTACAAGTCGCTTAAAGTATTGCTGGCAGCTTGTGCCTTTGTCAGTTCAATGCCGTTAAACTCCAAAAGGTGATTGTACAGCGAGCCGCTCTCTACCTTTTCTGCCATTAAATAAGCAACTACAGAACAGATCATCAAAGGCAGCACTAATTTGAAATCCGCCGTAATTTCAAACACAATTACTACCGCAGTAATCGGCGCTCTAGTAACCGCGCAAAAAAACGCTCCCATTCCCGCCAAAGCGTAAGTTACCGGTGAACCGATACCCAAGACATCTGCCTGCACAATGCCCACCATGTGACCGAGTGCAGAACCCATAACTAGGGAAGGGGAGAACAATCCTCCCGGAGCTCCAGAAGCAGCGGAAATAATTGTTAGAAAAAAGTGAGCTACAAAAGCAATTAAACTCGTTATGCCGCTTGCTTCACCTGTCAGCAGAAACTCCCGCAAACCCGTATTGTTGCGGAAACCTTCTGGGAGAAAAGCTATTACTGAACCGCAGATTATGCCAGCTAGAGCCACTCGCGCGGGCAAAGCTAATTTGAGCGATCGCCTGTTAAATTGCAAGCTAGCAACAATCCCTTTCGTGAACAAAGCTCCCAGCAATCCCGCTAAAACTCCTAACAGTATGTAAAACGGAATTTCCTGAGCCTCAAAACTGCTTTGGTACTCGCGAAGGTTCAAACTTAAACTATCGCCGCCCAAAAGCTGAGAGACAACTGCACCGATAAATGAAGCGATAATTGCAGTCCCTAAAGTCAATCCCGAAACGTCGTGCAGCAGCTCTTCAACTACAAACAAAACTCCTGCAATCGGAGTATTGAAACCAGCAGCCAATCCCGCAGCAGCACCGCAAGCAATCAATTGTCGGCGGTAGTCTGGGGAAGTAGGCATCAAGTGACCTATCCAGCCGGCCAAAGATGCTCCTATTTGCACAGTTGGGCCTTGCCTGCCTAAAGTTAAACCGGAACCAACTGCTAAAATAGTGGTCAGAAGTTTGGCGACAGCTACTCGCAAATCTAAGGAAAGATTGACTCCGCCGAGAGCAGCTTTGACGTGAGGAATGCCGCTGCCGGCAGTTTCGGGAGCAAAACGCTCAACCAAGAAACCTGTTAGCAACCCGCCGCATAAACCGACGCCCGGCAGTAATATCCAAGCTGGAATTACTGTCGAGGTAGCAACTCGCCAACTACCGAGCCATCCAACTCCTGATTTGAGCAAAACGCCAGCCAGTCCAGAAATTAAACCGATCAGACAAGCTTCAAAAATAGCGAGGCGTTTCGGTCGTAAAAACAGTTGAGATGCGATGACCCTGGAAGGTTCCCTAAATTGTTTAGGGATAGTAATATACGGCATAAATAGCGTTGATTACCTGAGAATTGTCTGCTCGATTAAACTTTAGCAAAAAATCCTTCGATACTTACCTGAAATCTGCTGTAATTCCGATGCTACCGGATTTGATATCAATCTGCGATTTTTTTACCCTATAGCCTCCACCAGTGTTTTCAAATCCGGCACTTCTAAATCACGCTAGCCGCAGGCCGGCAGTGTCGCCCCAAATCCTGTTTTCTCGTGTCTGCGATTTAGCCAAATCTATCTCGCGACTTGACAGCAATTGTCTCAAGGCTGGCTGTATTCTGCTTTCCCAATCTATGAGATGGCCGTAGCAGTCAAAACTTACAAATTCAAATTGATTAAAATTTAACCTCTGTCATTGCTTCTATTCTACGGTTGATATTCAGCAAAAATTTCAATTTTTCCGACAATATTGCGATTAAATTCGACCAATTCTTCTGCCGGAATCCAATATTCTTCCTGAATCGAACTGCCCACATTTTGAACAGGATATTTTTTTAAGAATTCTGCGGCAACCCGAAAGCGGGTGACATAGCCGAAATATCCCGATGCTGCATCTCTTGTATTCCAATCTCGCGCGATTTGTATGGCATAGGCTTTGTGAAGTACAGGATAAAAAGTAGGCTGAAAGGATAAGCGAGGCGGGAATGCCAGAAAATCGCTTTCTTTAATCAGTTCCATTTCTTTTTTGCCGACGGCTCGGAACAGCATTACTGTCTCTCGATCTGATATATTGATATTTTTAAACCAAGCTTTCCAACCGTCCCAATTGTGAACTATTTTAGCCAATTCCGCGTAACCAGCCGCGCGGGGATGGACCCCATCGTTTTCGGTAAGTTCTTTTTGCCAAATTTCCGATTGTTTCAGGGGGGTGCAAACATCTAGATAAGGCACGTTTAACTCACTGCAAACTTGAGCAAATTGTTCGGATAAGCTGGCAATGCGGCTTGTGCGATCGGCATCGATAACTGGCGGTGGCCCTACCATTAAAACAGGGACTCTTTCTTGGGCAGACTTGAGAATATATCGCGCATTTTCAATTGATTTCTCAATTTCAATGCGAATTTTTTCGTTTTCTAGGTAAGTGTCGTTGACGCCAAAGGAAAATACTATTCTGCCGTCGCCGTAGTGAGGTAAGCGGCAAGAAACTTCGCTGAACCAGCGAGTTTCTATATCGGCACTGGTTTCTCCCCTGATTCCTAAATTGTAATAGGTAATATCGTGTCCTTGTCCGCAAGCAGCCGCGCAAATCCGTCCTGTCCAACCGAGACATTTGGGATCGCAAGTACCGTTTACAAAAGAATCGCCGATAAAACAAATACGCATAGTATGTGTGGGGATTAGGAATTGGAAATTGGAAATTGGGAATTGGGAATTGGTGACTGTTGACTGTTAACTGATGATTGATGACAACTAACAACTAACAACTGCCAACTGCCAACTGCCAACTGACTTTAATTCTTGCCGATAACGGACAATCCCTCTACAATTAGAGACGGTGTGTGGCAAGAACCGTTCCACTCGGAGTCTCCTCCCAATTCTACCAATTGTTTGAGAACGCTGTAGACGTTGCCGGCTACCATTGTGTCTTTGATTCTGCCGACTATTTGACCTTTTTTAACTCGGTAGCCGAGATCGACGTTAATCGAAAAATCGCCGGAAATTCCAGCACTGCCGCCGAGCATTTGATCGACTACAATTCCGTCGTCTAATTGAGCGATTAAATCGATTAGCGAAAGCGAACCTGGTTTAATCAAAACATTGAACAAACTCGGCGTGGGATAGCTGCCCAAACCCGGGCGAAATCCGTTGCCGGTGGTGCCGCTACCCAAGGCTCGACCGGTGGTGCGATCGGTATAAAATAGCTGCAACACTCCGCTGTTGATAAAGACGATCGCCCGGGTGGGAGTACCTTCGTCATCAAAAGGACAGCTATAGGGCCCGGTATCCGGCTGCTGCGAGAGGGTGACAAGCGGCGATGTCACTTGTTGGCCTAATCGATCGTTCCAAGGCGAAGCGCCCTCGAGTACCTGTTTGCCGTTCAACGCCGCACAGACAGTCCCCCACAGTAAATCGGCTGCTTTGGCTGTAAACAGCACCGGCACGCGGCCCGTGGCGGGAGCAACATTATCTTTGGCCCATTCTAAACGCTGCAAAACCCGCTTGGCACTCGTGTTTAAGTCGAGGGTACCGCGTTCGGTTTCGCCTTCCCAAATGTTGAGGAAATCTTCTCCCCGCACTAATTCTGCTGACAAGTAACCGCTGAGGGTGGTGTCGGTGTGACTGGAATCCAAGCCTCTGGTGTTCAGCAAGCGGGTGCTTTCGATTTCGCAGTCGAGTTCGGCGGTGCAGAGGCTTTCGGGATAGGCTTCGCGGACGATCGCGATCGCCTCTTTTCCCCAGTTTACTAGCTGTTCGGCCGGCACCGACACTCCGCGATCGGGATAAACAACTTTCTCACCGGTGCCGAGTTCGATGGTTTCCGGTTCGTTGAGTTGCGAAAGCGCGATCGCCCTGTCCACCAAAATTTGCGGTTCCACGGGCCCGTAGGCCACCGCCAAACCCGGCCGCCCGTCCCGCCACAGTCGCAGGGCAATGCCTTCTGCTTGGGCGGTTTCTAGCTGTTTGAGGCGGTTTGCTTCAAAAAAGACCGGCCGCGAGAGCGATTGCGATTCCAAAACCTCAGCAGCTTCTGCACCTGCTTTGGTAGCTAGTTCTAGCAGTTGTTCTGCTGATTGGTCATTGGTCATTGTTGTCTGTGGTTGGTAATGGGCGATTCGATTTTCGATTTTCGATTTTCGATTAAAGAATTGGCAATGACTTACTGGATATGGGTTGGGAGCACGAGCCTACATTTAGATTCTTTTGGGAAACTGGTATAATTGGGGATAACAAGATGCTACGTATTTGTTATTATTTGCATCTTGTCCAAGCCCTTAGCGTCGATTTTAGATTTTAGATTTTAGATTTTAGATTTACTCCACAGATGAATCTGGGAACTTGAACTATCAATCTAAAATTTCGATCTCTCCACGACAGGAGTCGGGGGCTTGGAACCGTTTTTGAGCGGTGTCAGAAACCAGCTTTCTTGCTGCAAGTCAAATCTCAAAGCCGAGAGTTTTTATCAAAAAACCTGGTTGCTTAAATCAGATTGAGAATGCTGCCAGATATCAGTTATTGCCAAGCGAGCGACTAAATAGTTAGTTCGTGCAGCAGCCAAAACCCTGCAAAAGATTCCGATTCCGGCTTCGACTGAATTGCTAAAAAATGTACTTTTTTTGCTTGCTTTTTAGCGGCTTCAAATCCTTTCGCTTCTCTCTCAGTTGCTGCGTCTCTGAGATTAGCTAAAATCCAGCGATCGTTAGCTCCCGTATCTAATACCAGCCTAGCGGGGGGGCCGCTGTCAAATTTGAGAAAAGCCAACTCCAAACCCGACATCCAACCTGCCAGGGCTGCTGCTCTCGACGAGTAGATAATAAGTCCCGGAATTTGCGTTTCCGGGCCCAGGCGTGTCATCGGCAGTCCGAAAGCTTCGCCAAATCCGATATCCCACTCGGACATTTCGTCAAAAGCTGCGAGCGGCAAACTCACAAACGTCCATTTTTCGCCGATTAAAGCATCCGGCAGCGCAACTGGCGTTTCGGGTACAAATTGAACGCTCGGGTTCACAACCGGTTGATAGCCCGGTTCGGCTGGATAAACGTCTTGCATCCGTTCTTCCAGCCACAGGCTGAGGGCGAGGGTGCGGCGGCTGCAGGCGGCGGGAATGTCCAACTCCTCGCAGGCTTTAGTAATCATGTTCGCCATTTGGCGGCGGAAAAAGCGGATTTTTTCGGGTCTTTTCGGTGCTGCGGCGATCGCATCTTTAATTGCACCCGCCAGCCACAGGGAATTCACGGTTGAACTGGAGCAGAATTGCGAGTAGCGAAACAGAGATTCGGCCTTGTCGCCTACATTCAGCGGGCTTTCGCAGATCAACACTTCCCATTTTTTTTTCTCTCGCTCGTCTATGATT
This sequence comes from Microcoleus sp. Pol7_A1, assembly GCF_036701085.1. Classification (NCBI taxonomy): domain Bacteria; kingdom Bacillati; phylum Cyanobacteriota; class Cyanophyceae; order Oscillatoriales; family Microcoleaceae; genus Microcoleus; species Microcoleus sp. Pol7_A1. Next base: position 5,425 of record NZ_JAUBQD010000011.1, on the reverse strand, counting down.
GGACGGCTGTAAAAGTCGAGTTCCCAAATAGTAGCCATGCCGCGCTGTTAAAAATTAATCCTTTCTCATGTTACCGGACAGGGGACAAGTTTCTGATTCTGACAATTTAAGGCTGATTTTCAATCGCGGGCGATCGCATTAACCCAACTAATTATGCCTCTGTCAACTCTGGGGCGATCGCACTTTCCCAAAGATTGCCGCTTTCCCTTGCAGCTTCCCGTGTAATTTTTGGCAGCAGCGCACAACCGGACGCATTAGCAACTCTTCGGAGAACTGTCGCGGAGCAATCTCAACCTGCGATCGTTTGTTAAACTTGTGCAAGCCAGGGAAAACCAACTGTATAGCTTGATTCCATGAGACAAATCATTCTCGAAAAGATTGTTTCAACCTTACAACCTTCAGATTTTGTTCTCGCTTTATGGCAAGGAGGTTCAGCAGCCCACGGATACACCGACGAGTGGTCTGACCTCGATATTGCGGTTGTGGTTGAAGATAACTGCGTGGAAGAAACATTTGAGATTGTTGAAAAAGCCCTCGCAGAAATTGGCGAAATCGAACTCAAATATCGAGTTCCCGAACCCGCTTGGCACGGTCAGTCGCAGTGTTTCTGGCGGCTCAAAGAAACTCCACCCTTTTTGCTAATTGATTTTGCTGTTTTCCGGCGCAGCAGCCGCAACGATTTTCTGGAAATAGAAAGACACGGGAAAGTGCCGATCGCCTTTGACAAAGCTAATCTAATTGTACCGCCTCTTTTGGATCGAAGGAAACATTTATCTACAATGCAGTCGAGATTCAACGAAATTAAAATTCGTTTCGATTTGCTGCAACCTCTGGTAAAAAAAGAGATTTATCGCGAACATTTAGTAGATGCGATCGGCAACTATCACAACTGGACGCTTCTACCATTAGTCGAACTGCTGGGCATGATTTACCGTCCTCAGAGATACGACTTTGAACTCAAATATTTTAGCCGAGACTTTCCGCCAGAAATAGTCGATCGCACCGCACCGCTTTTCTGCATTGCCAACCTTGAAGATTTGGCAGCCAAACAGCAAATAGCTGAGGCTTTTTTTGCAGAAACTTTACCGCTTGCAGAAGCTAATTTTTACTTTGATAACACCCTAACACTACCGCAATAGGATCAAGGTTTCGTACCAAAAACGATTAATATAGTAGCATCAACCTTAAAGATTAACATCCCGTGACAAAACTCAGCGTTAACATCAACAGAATCGCCCTTCTCAGAAACTCTCGAAACATCGGTATCCCCAGCGTTACGGAAGCCGCAAAAACAGTAATTGCTGCCGGAGCTCACGGCGTTACAGTTCATCCCCGCCCCGACGAAAGGCACATCAAAGCTGCCGATGTTTACGAATTAGCCAAAATGCTAACTGTCGAGTTCAACATTGAAGGAAATCCGTTTCAGCCGCCATTTATGGATATAGTTTGCGACGTAAAACCGGCTCAGTGTACCTTGGTGCCGGACGCTCCCGACGTGCTAACATCGGATAGCGGTTGGAATATTCCCGAAAATCGCGATCGGCTCTTACCAATCATTCAAAAATTAAAAGACAACGGCATCAGAGTCAGCTTGTTTATGGACGCAGAGGCTGATCTCATGCCGCTAGCAAAAGAAGTTGGAGCAGACAGAGTAGAACTGTACACGGAACCCTATGCAACTGCTTTTCGCGAAGGTAGAGTAGAATCTGTTTTTCAACAATATGCCTTAGCAGCTCAAGCCGCTCAATCAGCAGGTTTGGGAGTGAATGCCGGACACGATCTAAATTTGCAAAACTTAGCTAAATTTTGCTCTATTTCTGATATACTAGAAGTATCGATCGGTCATGCTTTAATTGCGGAAGCGCTAGAAATGGGCTTGTCCAACACAGTACAAGCTTACCTGAAAATCCTGGCAGGTACGTAGTACAAATTAACCTCGTGGGGAAGGGCGGATTTTACAGTGGTAAACTCATTTGTATCAGAGATACTAACTAAATCCGCCCGACAAGCATACAGGATCAAAACTTACGCAAAAAGTGGTTTAACACGCTACGAATATGGTAAGGTGCGCTGTCTATCGCCATACAGAATTAGTCGATCGTCCAAAAATAGGTAACAGTAGGGGCCGTCACCCCGTGCGGGTGCTAGCTTTTTCTAGTAGCAGCGCTCCTCCCACAGCCAAAACACCGCGTTTTCTGGGTGGGGGCATTTTTGAAGCAAGATCCTCCGAAACAGCTTGAATTTTCCTCGACCAAATTACTAATATTCTCTAATGATATTATGTGTAGGGAGTATCATTGAAATGTCTCGAAAAACTGAGGCTACTACTTAGCTCCCGCACTGCCAATCTGCTACCAGCAGGTTTTGTGCAAGTACGGGATATTTATGTGTATCCTCCATACTGCTGTAGCCTCTGTGCGATCGCCAGATTTAATCCGGTGAAAACAGGCAAACACAAGTAACCATATACAACTCATTACCAATCGGAAGTGCGACATGAAAAAACTAATTTTACTGACTGGAATGCTACTCGTGATGGCGGCCAAATCTGTATTTGCCAGCCCAGTAGCCCCAAAAATTGCACCGAGCGAGCTGATGGCTGCCTCGGAAATTACAGAAACCGTTAACAAAACCGCTACATCTGCCGCAGTTCCCAACATCGAACCGATCGAGCGAATGTCAACCTCGGAAATTCGAGAAACCATCAACCAACCCACCACCTATATTTTTGAAGGCGTCAAAGGGCGAGAACTCACTCTCTCGCTGTGGGCGGGACAACTGAAAGCCGAACTTTACAGTCCCAATGGTGAAAATATGGGGGTTATTGAAAAAAGCGACAATCAGTGGGTGGGTCAGTTACCAGAGTCCGGCATCTACCGCGTGCGAGTTACCCCGAAAGGTCAGACCAGCAGCTTCGTACTCGGACGCGACTTTAACGCCAAGTGGACTTATAGGCCCGATCGCGCAATGCCCATAGCATTCAGGGAAAAAGAAGCCACAATTAAACTCAAAATGTCCGGCTACCAGATCCAGCCCATCACGGTTCAAGGCAAGCAGGGACAAACAATCAGGGTAACTGCTAGCAACAAAAATCTAGATCTGGCGATCGAATCTCCGTCGGGACAACTCCTAGATCAAGGCGAAGGTCAAACTTTTGCTCAACTCCCCGAATCCGGCATTTACCGGGTGATGGTAGTTGCCAAAAGGCCGGTCAAGCCCTCCATCAAAGTTTATGTGCGATAGCTAAAGATGGCAAAAATACTGTCGCGCGATCGAACTTGCGCCGCCCAATTACCACAGCTCGCCCGATCGGCGAGCTGTTTTTTGCGCAAAATCAACCTTGGATCAGCGCTTCAAAACGTTCTTGTTTCCAAATGCAGCTTAAATCCGAGTCAGCTAAAGCTAGTTCTCGGTATAAATTAGGGATAAACTCCACAGCCCGCTGCAAATTGTCAAGAGCCAAATCAGCAAATCCCAGTAGCGCATAACAGCAAGCTTTATTGTAAAAAGCATTAGCAAAATCAGGATTTATTTCTAAAGCAATTTCGTAGCAAGCAATCGCCTCCGAGTAGTCGCCTTTTCGCGCCAATTCTACACCCCGGTTATACCAAATTAAATAATCTTCAAAGGGAGACTCAGATGTGGGAGTGAACTTGGCATTTGTTTGATTTAAACCTACTAATTTCCCCAAAGCCACTCTCCGTTCGCCCACAGCTTCGGCTCGGCCCGGTTTCAGATCCAGCGATCGACTAAAACTAGCCACTGCTTGTTTGTAAAGTCCCATTGAGTTGGCAGCTATACCGCGATTGTACCAAGCCTTCGCGTCGTCAGGGTTAAACTCGATCGCCCTGTCAAAACTGTTGAGCGCCAGATAGTAAAGCTTGAGTTCCAACAGAGCATTACCTCGGTTGTACCACGCCCAAGCAGCCTCCGGGTGCAAATCTAAAGAGCGATCGAAACTCAGAACCGCCTTATTGTAAAGCCCCATATCGATCAGCGTCAGTCCCCGGTTGTGCCAAATACTCGCCGCCCACGGACTAAACTCCAGAGCCCTGTCAAAACTGTTGAGAGCCTCTAAGTGCTGACCCAACTTTCCTAAAGCAATAGCCCGGTTGTGCCAGCCAAAGCTCGCATTCGGCTGCACCGCCAAGGCCTCATCAAAACTATGTAACGCCTCTAAGTGCCGTTCTAGGTTCCCCAAAGCCATGCCTCGCCCAAACCAAGCCTTATAATGATCGGATTGCAACTTCACAGCTCTGTTAAAGTTCGCCAGAGCAGCACGATCGTCGTTAGCTTCGAGGTGACGCGAACCCAGATGGTAATACCAAGCCGCTTCCAAGTTTTGAATTAAGTTCATAATATTTTGTATCTATCTTAGGGATGATTTTACCTGAAACCATAGCTGGAATAAAACGGTAATTCCACTAAAAATCTGAAATATTTGATACAGGGCGATCGCCCGTACAAATTACCAGTAACAAACTCAACAATTGGCGGTAGAAACTAAATATTTTCCTCTCGTAAGATGGTTTTTTTGCTAACCCACTCATCGCTTGTTGGAGGTGCTGCGCATCTCAAATCAGCGTGAATCGCGGAACTATTTACCGCATCCCGAATTATGTTTGCAGTTACACAAAGAGTCCAAGGCAGCCCAAAGTCTAACTGCAAATCTCATAGTGCGATCGAACTTCTGCTTGCCCAATTCAAGCAACCACAACCGCTGTTTTAGCATTCTCATTCAACAGCAACTGGCCTGTTGCATCAATACTAAAATCTTTCCCCAGCACAAAACCCTTGCCCATCAACCGCTGGCAAACAACCAGCGCAGTAATGCGGCGAATTTCTTCCATCACGTCAGCAGGAATCAAATAACTCAAACTCCAGATCACGGACTCGCAGTCATACCAAATCAAACGCTCAATACTGACAATCATCAAAGCAGCTACACTGTCAACAGACAGCCGCCCTCTGAGATCCGCAATCAAATCTTTACCAATTAAGCTATTGCGAGTCATCATCGCTCTAGCCATCTTCCCAATTTCTTGTTCGAGTTCTAAATGATTCATGCTTGGCACTGGCTTTTATGTTTTTAAAGCGCTACTCAGAGTAAAAACAGTAGCCGCTACCAGGCTCTGCCCTAGCGTAGCTGACGCAGGCTCTACCGCAACTCTTTTAACAAAGTATACCTAAAGAAAGATCCAAAATGTATCTAAAGGCAGATACCAAAATATATTTTTTTAAAATAATTCGAGATACCAAGCCCTAGAAGAGTTACTGGCAGCAGCGAAGGAGCGCATTTTGGCCCGCCGAGGCCTAGGGGTCTACACCTGTCAGCCCTACTTCCTCCCCTAGTGGCGATCGGCTCCTCAACAGGTGGTCCCAAAGCTCTAGCCGCCATTCTCTCCCGCCTACCAGCAAACTTCGG
>NZ_JAUBQD010000175.1:0-1047 GCF_036701085.1 Microcoleus sp. Pol7_A1 | reverse complement strand
ACTTGAGAATTTGCATCATATAGTCATTGTTCATCGCAGCCCTTTTTCTTTTTTGTCGCAGGCTACGCTGGAGAGTTGTTTCTTGATTCACCGCATTAAGTGCTATTCGTCTTACCAAAGCGAAGTTCTGGGGGCTGTTTAACGAACGAATCCGGGATTTGTCTTCATTAAAGGTCACATCTAAACTCCAATGCACTTGGTTTTCAATACCCCAGTGTTGACGAATAGCACGACCATTCCGCTTTAGCATCTACTGGTAAAGAGCTTAGATAAAACTGCACTTCGTGAGTGGTTTTATTCCACAGATGACGAACTCTTTCAACTATAACAATAGTGCGCAAGCCAGCCCATTGCTCTTGCTTGTAAAGTCCTCCGAGTTTGGCAACTGATACCGCCCAGACTTTTCGAGTTTCGAGGCGATGATGTCCCTTTTCGGTTCGGGAATCATAACTCATTTCAATCCCCATGAAATCCTGAGTTTTTGCAGTCTCAAACCAGGATTTTACTTGATTGTAAAGAGTGGGATGATTGCTTTTTAGTGCCACGACATAATCGGCTTTTTTCTGACGGATCAGTCGGACTATTTCTGTTTGAGTCCCCATCGCATCAATGGTGATAATCGCTCCGGCAATGTCGATTAGTTCTAGTAGGGCTGGAATTGCTGTAATTTCATTGGAATGGTCTTCTACTTTGACTTGCCCGAGTACCAAACGCTGTTCGCTCGCCCAAGCTGTCACTAAATGTAAGTTTTTTAAACCTTTCTCTCGATCGTAAGAACCTCGCAAACTTTTGCCATCTATCGGAATGATTTCTTGGACAACTGAACCCATAATTTGTTGCAGCCATTGCGATAATTTATCCTCTAAAACTTTCGGATCTAGCTTTTCAAATACAAGGGCGGAATGTATCATCGCTGGGGATGCCATTGGGTAATTCTAAAAATTCTTCACGCCCATTGCTGCTTGCTGAGTCCATAATTTTCGATGTCTTCCCACCCATCAGCTCCGGCAATTGTAGCTAAGATGGTAATTACAAGAATGTCTTTAA
>NZ_JAUBQD010000125.1:0-6665 GCF_036701085.1 Microcoleus sp. Pol7_A1 | reverse complement strand
AATATCTACCAAAATGGAATTATCGTGCAGTTCCGACTATTTAGCAGACGCTAATGTTATTAAATTTTCATTCCTTACCACGAAGAGCCTGGCAAGGAAAAAAACAAGCAAGAAAAACCGGGGAACCGCAACTACAAACCCGAACATTCTCTAGGTTCCGGCAGTTCCGTATACTTGAGCCAATACTCGTTAAAACTCTGCATCATTTCCAACAAAGAAGCAAACCCGATCGGTTTAACCAAATAAGAATTTACCCCTAAATCGTAAGCTCGCTTGACATCAATTGTTTCCTTAGAAGAAGTAAGCATAACCACCGGCAAGCGTTTTAGTTCCGGTTGCTGCTTCAGCCAAACCAGAACCTCGTGACCCGAGCGCCTGGGCAATTTCAAGTCTAGTAAAATTATCGCAGGTAAAGGATAGCGATCGCGATCGCTATACTCTCCGTCACCATTTAAATAAAAAACCGCTGCATCTCCATCTCGCACAATGTGCAGGGAAATATTAGCAAAAGTCTCATTGCGAAAGGCCCGCTGCATCAAAAGAATATCAACCGGATTATCTTCCACCAGCAAAATCGTCTGCATTACTTTCATGCCTTCCTCAAATTTATCCAAAATCGACTGCCTTGTCCTAATTGAGATTCCACACCAACTTGACCGCCCATGCGAGCAGATCCTTTTTTTACAATAGCTAATCCTATACCAGTTCCGGGGTAAGACTCGATACCGTGCAGCCGTTCAAAAACCCGAAAAATCCGTTTTTGATGTTCTGGAGCTATACCGATGCCGTTGTCTTCTACCCACAGACGGATGATGTGGAATGGCAATTCGCGACTGGTAATCAGTAACTGGGAATGCTCCCATTGTCCCACTCTTCCCCTTTCTAATTCTCCCGCTGTTGCGCTATTTGTCTCTCCCTCTTGAGGCAGCTCAATTTCCTCAGCCCATATCTGCACCTGTGGCGATGCACCTTCGACAAATTTTATAGCATTGGTGAGCAGATTTGCGATTACTTGAACTAAAGTAACGCGGTGGGCAATTACCGCAGGCAAGGGCGATCGAACACTGATTTGAGCGCCTGTGGATTTAGCGTCGGCTTGTACCATAGCAATTGCTTCGGCGACAGCAGATTCTAACTCTAAAACTTGCAGCGATAAATCAGTGCGGCTCAGGCGGCTGTAAGCTAGCAAATCTTGGATCAATGCTTCTAATTGTTGCCCCGAATTAACAATTTGCTGGGCGTATTCTTGACCTAGTTCGTCGAGGAGGTCGCGGTAATCTTCTAATAAAGCTTCAGCTAATCCCTGCATTCCCCGCAGGGGAGCGCGCAAATCGTGGGCGACGGTATAGGCGAAAGATTCTAATTCTTCGTTAGCTGCTTGAAGTTGATTGGTGCGGAGTTCCACTCGCCGTTCTAAGGTAGCGTTGAGCATCCGAATTTCTGCTTCTGCTTGTTTGCGCGCAGTTACGTCAATGGCGGTACTAATTACTAAACTTCTGCCGTCGGAAAGCTTGCCTAAAGGTGCGGAATAAAAGTCCCAAATTCGACTTTCGCCGCTGGCTGTGGCAATCATATATTCGCCTTCAGAAATGCGCGCGTTTAATTGGTGCAGCCGATCGATATCTGCTTGCACTACCGATTTGCGGCTGTGGTAAGCTTTTTCTGTCCAATCTTCAATTGTGGGAATTTCTGAGTGTTGGTAGCCTGAGAGTTCTGTCCAAGCGCAGTTAATTTGCAAAACTTCTCCGTTTTCAGCGTGCAGCATAATTGGCAGCGGGGCGTCGAGAATGGCGCGGCGCAAACGTTCTTGGGTTAATTCTAAGGAGTGGCGATCTTGTTCTAGCTGTTCTAACAGTTGATTTTGCTTGATTTCGGCATTGTCGCGCAAAGTTCGATCGCGCTTCACTAAATAGTAAACCAACACCATCAACAGGAAATTTACTAAAGCGGCAACGGTAAAAGTCAGGATTGTCAAATTAGCACTCGCTTGAGATTCTCGGGCGCGCTGCTGCAATAGCTTAGTTTCTTCGGCAGTCATGGCCGCTATTTGCTGCCGAATGTCGCCCATGATTTGCTTTCCCCTACCGGATTTTACTCGTCGCAGGGCTGCTTCTAAGTTTTGTTCGCGTCGCAGATTGATGGTTCCTTCAAGTTCGGCTAATTTAGAGTCGATCGCAATTTTCAAGTCGCGAATGCGCTGTTGCTGCCGATTGTTGTCGGCGGTTAGCTGCTGCAATCCGACTATTTGTTCGTTGACGCGGGCGATCGCGCTGTTGTACGGTTCTAAATACCGTTCTTCTCCCGTCAGTAAATAACCGCGCTCTCCGGTTTCAGCATCTTTTAAGGTGGAAAGTGTGGCTTCGAGTTCGATTAAAACTCGGTGAGTGTGGTCCACCCAGCGTTCGTTTTCGAGTAACTTGAGAGTATTGCGGTAGGAAGTTGCCGCATTGAAAATCAACAGCGCCACGGCCATTCCGATACCTGCGGTGATTTGGCTAGTCAGCGATTGTTTCATGACATACTCGGCACGCGATTCCTGCTTTTTCTTTTATTTTAGCTGGATTAAGAGTACCCGAATTTTTGGCGCGTACACGCAGGCGGCGAAAGCCTATAAATTTAAGGATCAAATGTGCGATCGATCTTGTCTTTCGTTTAGTCACGCTCTTCCTCGCATCCCCCTTAAGTCGGAGATGTAAGAAATCGCTCTCTTACGTCGCCTGATTCACGCAGGCACCACACAATCTAGGAGCGTTAACAAAGCTTTATTCACCATGTTTTGTTGCATCGATTATGCTGCTTTCACAGTTTCAAATCGCGGCGCAAAGAAAAGAGTTTTTACTGTTGACTTAAGTTGATTTTTGGGGTATATTTTAGATAATGGGAGTGGTGATATAAATTTTAATTTTGGCACTATTCCCATTATTAAATAATACACGATCGAGCCAGCCACGTCAAGCTTTTTACCCCCCAAAAAAAGGCTAATTTTTAATATATTATTTAAAAAATAATTCGTTGGACGCAGGGGAGAAATTCACAGAGGCGATCGCGCGGGTGAATATTATAACAAATGCCAGCGATCGGGTAACAGCGGAGAATTCATCGGTTGAAATTAGTTGAATATCAAATCCGGTAACATCGGAATAATACTATGTTTGCGAGCGCGATCGAGCGTCTGGCTCGCAAACAGAGCGAGACGATCGCACTGCACTCGAAAAATGATTATTCCGATGCCAGCGAAAACGATATAATTAGGCAACCGCAGCGGCTTTCATCGCCAAAATGCGATCGATCGTATCTTCAACAACCTTATCAGGCGTAGAAGCACCAGAAGTCACGCCCACCACAATTTTACCATCCGGCAGCCAACCTTCAGTTACGACCAAATCTCCCCCCAAAGGCTTGTGTTCGATCCGATTTCCCGGTAAAATGCGCTCCGCACAATCAATGTGATAAGAAGGAATAGTTTTGTCGATCGCAATTTCCTGCAAATGCGTAGTATTAGAAGAATTAAAACCCCCAATTACCAGCATCAAATCCAACTTTTCCTCAACCAAACTCAACATAGCATCTTGCCGTTCCTGAGTCGCATCGCAGATAGTATTAAAACTCTGAAAATGCTCGTTCAAATTCTCAGGCCCAAACTTCCGCATCATCGTTTTTTCAAACAACTTGCCAATATTCTCTGTCTCAGTTTTGAGCATAGTAGTTTGGTTGGCAATTCCCACCATTTCCAAATCCCGATCCGGATCAAAACCAGCAGAATAAGCCTTACTAAACTTAGCCAAAAACTCAGCCCGATCGCCCCCGTGCAAAATATAATTGCTGACATATTCAGCTTCCTGCAAATTCAGCACAATCAAATACTTATCAGCAAAAGAACTCGTAGCAACAGTTTCCTCATGCTTGTACTGACCGTGAATAATTGAAGTGCAATCTCTCTTTTTGTGCTTTTCAACAGTATTCCAAACCTTAGAAACCCAAGGACAAGTAGTATCAACAATCTTGCAGCCTTTATCATTAAGCAACTGCATTTCTTGCACGCTCGCCCCAAAAGCCGGTAAAATTACCACATCGCCGCTATCGACAACTGAAAAATCTTTCTGCCCCTTCTCAACAGCAATAAAACCAACTTCCATATCTCGCAAATGCTGATTTACAGACGGATTGTGAATAATTTCATTAGTAATCCAAATCCGTTCGGAGGGGAAATGCTGGCGAGTCTCGTAAGCAATAGCTACAGCGCGTTCCACCCCCCAGCAAAACCCAAAAGCCTGAGCCAGCCGGATCGTGACTGCGCCGCGTTCCAGCCTGTAATTATTGTCGCGAATTTGCTGGATCAGACTGCTTTGATAAGCCGTCTGCATGACGCCAGCTACCTCAGCTTCGTGTCCGAAACCCTTGCGGTGGTAGTTTTCAGACTGTTGGAGCGATCGTTTAAAAGCTTTAGTATCCATGCGGTATCGAGTTGAAATCTAGGTTAATTACCTTTGATTTTAGAACCATTGGAGAATTCCTATCTCAAATTTGAAAACCCCGTCTGCAACAACGGCAAAACGGGGCTACACAAGTATTTTTGACTTTGACTGCCAATCCTAGCTTCAAACCTTCTTCGGCGCAAAATCCGGCAAAGAAACCCCGTTTCTTAGAAAAATCTGCTTGAGAGCCGATAAATCTACAAAGAAACCGGGTTTCAGAGGCTTGAGTGCGTCAGCCTTATGATAGTTTCAAACCTTTTTCGGCGAAAAAGGAGAACTCGATTCCAACGAACTGAAACCGCCGGCAAAATCCTCACCGTAAGCTTCTTCCCCGTGCAGGCCGATATCCAAACCTTGGTCTTCAGCAGATGACGGCACTCGCAGTTCCATAAACTGCCCCAAAATTTTCAGGATCACAAAAGTGCCGACAGCGGCAAACACGTAAGTAGCTAGAATGCCTACCAACTGGGTGCCGATTAGCGCCGGATTCCCGGCAAACAGCCCGTCATTTCCGGCAGCGTTAACCGCTTTAGTCGCAAACACGCCAGTCAGAATCGCGCCCACAGTCCCGCCGACGCCGTGAACCGGGAATGTATCCAAAGAGTCGTCAAATCCCAGCTTAGCCCGGAAACTAACGGCAAAGAAGCAGCAAACGGAAGTGATCGATCCGATCAAAAGCGCTCCCACTGGAAGCACGAATCCAGCCGCAGGTGTGATGCCCACCAATCCCGCTAGGAAACCGCTAGCAATTCCCACTGCTGTCGGTTTGCCTCTGAGCACCCATTCCACGATTGTCCAAGTTAAACCGCCGGCTGCTGTTGAAATCATCGTGGTGACAAAAGCCACTGTGGCTAAAGAACCAGAACCCAAAGCACTACCGCCGTTGAAGCCAAACCAGCCGAACCACAGCATCCCAATTCCTAGCAAGACGTAGGGCACGTTGTGGGGGGTGTGGGGCTTGTTCAAGTGGTCTTTGCGGGGCCCGATTACCCAAGCTGCGACAACCGCAGAAACACCGGAACTAATGTGTACCACTGTGCCGCCGGCAAAGTCCAGAGATCCGATCGCCTGCAGCCAGCCTCTACCCCAAACCCAGTGGGCTAAAGGAGAGTATATGAAGGTAGACCACAGCAGCACGAACCAAAAATAGGTTTTAAATGTTACCCGTTCGACGATCGCCCCGGAAATCAGTGCGGGAGTGATGATGGCGAACATCATCTGGTACACCATGAAGACTTGGTGGGGTATTGTCGGTGCGTAGCCGATCGGATCTGGTTTGTCCGCGGTGACGTTGTTCAAGAACATCCAGTCGAAGCCGCCGATGAAGCTTTCGATCCCTTGCCCAAAGCCTTCGGACGCTGGAGTGGAAACGTCAAATGCCAAACTGTAGCCCCACAGCGTCCAGGTGACGCCGATCAGTCCCATCATGACTAAGCTCATCATCATGGTGTTGAGGACGTTGCGCGATCGCACCAGTCCCCCGTAGAAAAACGCCAGCCCCGGTGTCATTAGCAATACCAGTGCTGCGGAGACCAACATCCAGGCCGTATCGCCGGTGTCGATCGGATTCGGCGCCACCGCTGCTGCTGGATCGACAGCTTGAGCTAAGGCATTGTCAGTCAGCGGTACGCTTAACAGCCACAGGGCGATGATGCCGATCTTTAAACTTTTTTCGATCACGTTAGTTGTACCTTCTCATACTCAGCAATTTTCATGGAAGACCGGACCGATTTTAGATGGGAGGATTTTAGATGCAATAGTTATTTGGTTTTAAGTCCCTGTTTTAGCGGAACAAATCTTCAATAGATAATTCCCCAATCCTCAACCCCCGACTTCGTATAGCCGGACTCATCTAAATTCGTCAACCATCAATCCAACGGTCTGTGCTTTTGGATTGCACCATTTGTAGAAACAGTTATTCTGTATCACGTTATACTAAAGAGCTAACGATCGTATTTCTTCATCTATCCGTCGCTACTTGACATAGCCCGTGGCAGCAGAGTATCAGGGGAGGGCTAGTAGAGGATAGGGGGAGTGTTTTGAGTTGGGGAGAGTGGGAGGAGGAGGGGAGGAGAGTTGGGGACAATATGACTTCATCCTCCATCTTTTTAACTCAATACTCCGGACAGTTTTTAAATAGGGATGCTTACGCAATAAAGCACAGAAGCGAAAAAACTGAGTGCTATCTGA
>NZ_JAUBQD010000124.1:0-6909 GCF_036701085.1 Microcoleus sp. Pol7_A1 | reverse complement strand
AAGAATGGTTTTCTCAGATACTAGCTCAGGCACAAATATGATTTTTTGTCAACTTAATTTAGATGCGTTTACCCTGGAGCGAAGAGCAATTCCATTATACTGGTCACTGTTGCCAAAATTGGGAAACAGTAGCTTCGAGTCACAGACTACCAATTTACAGCAAGTTTTACCATTCTTTTCAGAATATAAAGTCATCGTTTTAGGAGACCGTGAATTTTGTTCTGTAAATTTGGGAAACTGGCTGAGAGAAAAGGGTGTATCTTTTTGTTTAAGACTGAAAAAGAATCATTGTATGGAAACGGAACATTTAGTTTGGCAACGGTTAGATGAATTAGGAATAGTACTCTTAAACCTCTTTACATTTTCAAGGTAAAAGAGTGAGAAAAACTCGGCCTGCTACTGGATTTGATGTTGCTTGTAAGTGGAAAGAAACTACGGGGCATGGAAGGTTGATGAAGCGTGGTTTATACTCACAGATTTAGGATCATTGCCGGCAGCTATCGATGCTTACAAGCAACGAATGGGTATTGAATAAATGTTCCGAGACTGTAAAACAGGAGGCTACGATCTTGAAGGAACTAGCTTAAAAGGAGACCGACTTATTAACATGATTCTGCTCGTGACACTTGCGTACAGTTCGGGAATATTTCAAGGCACTGAAATGAGGAAAAAGCAGGTGCAAAAATATGTATCTCGTCGCAAATAATCTAAAAAAAGATATCGAAGACGGAGTACATTTGGTGTTGGCGCAAGATGGAGACAAGTGGGTCAATTATCTCGAACAATATTCTGACGAGGTAGAACAGTTAATGAAGTTAACTCCCAATAAACGCCGCTTTTATCAACAAGGTATTCGGGCCGCAACCCTTATACAGTCTATCTCGTAGACCTCTTTGTCACCCCCCCAGGTATTGCATATAATTGTACCGCAATCATGATAATGATTTAGGATTGCTATATATAGTTCTATTTCAAGCGCGCCGAGTGATTTCTTTCTAGCGCACGCTTATTTAATCCAATAGTTTGGGTAGGCAATTTTTCTAGTATGGACATACCTGGAGTCCTGCCTCAATTAATACATCAAGATTTTTTTAGCTTGTGAATTGAGGGGGTCGGGCTTGTGGATTGAATCAATTGGGAGAAGAATCTTTTCTGATCGCATCGGCGAACCCCTGAGCAAATATTCTTTACCATCAGGTGCAATAAAAAAAATAACTTCTACACTCTCTGCATGAAAGTCATTCGTAAACATACAAGCCAATCTCCCACGTGGCACTGTCAACGGCCAAGCATCACCGAAATTTTCTTGTGAAACTGAAATTGGCTGATCTGGTTCACACCCACAATTTACCCCTAGCAGCAATAAACCCATCACCGCACATTTTTTCCAATCCATACAATTCGCTCCGATACTTTTTTGAGACACAAAAACTCTACCTAATGTATAGCTGAGAGGTAGAGTCGAGGGGAATGTTGCCATTCCACCCCTCTCTTCCGAAACCGTGCGTGCGATTATTCACCGCACACGGCTACTCAATGTGCAATCCCTTTGTCATTAACAGACTTCTGACTGCCGTCAGCAGCAGTCTTTTCATCGTGGCAATGTCGATGTAATAGCTGAAGATTAACCCACTCGTCTTTTCCTCCTTGAGAAAGTGGGATTTTATGGTCAACCTCCATTACATTTCCTGAAAGAAAGTGTAGTCCGCACCAAGCGCACTTACCTTGTTGTTGTTTTAAAACTATCGCTTGTCTGTTAGGTAATTCAGGATGTCTGCCTAACCTTGTACTCCAATAAACTAAGTCGCCATCATAGGGACTTCTATCACCTTTTACCAACAGATAGTTGTTGCTACTGGTTGCAAACTCTGTGTGTAAAATTAGCTTGTTTGGCTCATCCCCTTTTGTCGCAAATACCCAGTTTCTATTGCCGATTGGTCGCCAATATAGACGCTGAGCTTTTTTGACATTAAGAGTGCGACGTTTGGCCCATATCCGAAGTTTTAAATAGGTCAGATTATCTTGTCTGGATAATTCTCCTACAGTGCCAATATCCGAGGCTTTGTAATAAGAACTCCATCCTCTAATTACAGGATTGAGGTCTTTAATGAGTGCCTCTTGTGGCGATAATCTGTGCATCTTAATAGTGCGAGATATTTCCCGCTGATGCGTCAGGATTGCTTTCTTTGATGGGGTGATGAGTGTGTCAAAACCTAATTTTCGCCCGTGATTATCTTCATCACTACGATATTTCCCCCTAGGTAATTGTTGGATATGATGACCAAGAAAGTCAAATCCAGCACTTCCATCTTCACTTAAATTGGGTTCGAGCGTATGAGCTAATCGGGTTTTGGAAGGTTTTAATTGTAAGCCAATGCCAGCTAACCACTCAGAAATTACAGGGATACACCCAGAAATTACGGACTTGCTTTCGTGCAAAAGTACGAAGTCATCAGCATAGCGGATGACACCAATAGAACGGCGTTTTTCCTTTTTACTTAACTTGGGAATAGTTAAGGTTTCCACGTAATCTTTAACTACCGTTTCTAGTCCGTGTAAGGCGATATTCGCTAATAGTGGCGATATAATACCGCCCTGTGGTGTACCACTGGATGTGGCATTCCAAACTCCTTTATCTATCACTCCCGACTTTAACCAGGCTTTGATTTGTCGCCTGAGTCCTGGGAAGGTGTTTAATTTGCGGAGGAGTTCTTTATGATTGATACAATCAAAACATTGAGATATATCCGCATCGAAGACATATTTAGCCTTAGTTTGGATACAGTTTTTGATATGTTTAATTGCATCCTGGCATGACCTGCCTGGTCTAAATCCGTAGCTTCCTGCCTCAAATCGAGCTTCCCACTCTGGTTCTAAAGCAGCCTTGACTACGGCTTGGAGAGCGCGGCTTTCCATTGTGGGTATTGATAGTGGGCGTTTTTCTTGGCTTCCAGGTTTGGGTATCCAAACTCTACGGGTAGGCTTGGATTTACCTGTTAGCTTTAATTGCCCTACCAATTTTAGGCGTGCTGCTGGGGACAATGATTTCACACCGTCCACTCCTGCCGTCTTTTTACCTTGGTTTTCGACTGTTACCCGACGTACCGCTAATACTCGGTTAGACCAAGACCTCATCAGTGTCTTTTGGAGTTGGCGCAGTCTTTTGACATCACCACAACGTGAAGCAGCATAGATGCGTTTTTGCAACTTGAAAACATATCGCTCGGCTTTTCGCCAATTAATAGTTTTCCATCCCTCTGTCTTCGAGATTGAATCAGATTTAGGCTTATTCATTGCTACTTGTACCTCTAGCTTTTGGCACATTGCGGTTCACGTCAGCCTATCCCGGACATTACTCCATCCCTTTTCAGGCGTTGACCGTTGTTTCGGTCTGGGCGTTAGCTTCTTGAACCATCCTTTCCACCCTGTTGCTTATTACCTGACCGTTTACCTGTTAATCGACCATAACAGGAGCCACAGGGAGGGTTACTTCGTTCCTGATATCCATTGGTTTGAGTCTTTAGGGTATGTCTTTCCACCGGGGTTCTAGGTAGTGCGCTAACTCGGTCCGTAGAAACTGTTAGACCTTACCCTTACCGGATATTTCCAGTCCAAGGTGTGACCGAATCACAAGCTTATTTCCCCTGGTTATTTTTAACGGTGGCTCAACGACATTTAGCCTGCTCTACCCCACGATTCTCCTTCACAATATATATTGTGTTGGCTCGCTTATAGAACTCTTGCTTGCGGAGGGCGTTTTCAGCAATTATCACCTTTGACCGCTTTCATCCCCGCTTTACGAACCGAGATAGTCAATCTCTTTCGTAGGGGCTACCACTACTGGTAGTTTATGTGCTTTCAACCCCGCACCAGGGCGGTAGGGCTTGGTTCTTTGGTAGAACCTCACCTACATGGGTATCAAGTTGTCATTGATAGAGGATTAAAGTGCGGACTCAACCAAGAGAGGTTACTCTATCAAAGCCTGGAATCCCCCCAAAAATCTGGGTTTCTCCAGAACGAATCGCACTACGGTCAAAATAGGACACGACATAAAGTTTTGTACCAAAATCTCGAACCGAGTCTATACCCCAAATTGTGCAATTTTTTTCAAGCACCTAGCCCTTACCAATTGAGTGCTTTTAAAAAGTTGATGATTTACTGCCACTAAAAAAATTTTATTATTGGGAGCAGAGTCTCTTCCCATCATCTATCAGCACTCCAAGATACCTCTTTGAGCATGGGTTTACAGGATCTGGCAAGGTAATTGGATCAATCGAGGGATAGCCTGCAGTTATGGCGAAACCATTGACGGCATATTGGTTTCCGTCAGGTGCAGTAAAAATGACAGCCTAGTCTACGCAAGATAATATGCCGCTCGGTACGGTAAGCGGCCACGTTTTTTTTTCCATACATTTGTTGTGTAACGGCTATGCTTGCGTAAGTCCTGTACATAACTCTGGAGCCATCGAATGGATACCCCGTAGCTCTAGCAATTCCGGCTCTAGAAATTTTTTCTAAAACCAGCCGCTCAATTAAGGATTTAATATAGGAGTAAAATCTGCTTATATTGAGAATTTTCAATCTGACTGACGACTAAATTTTTTACATTTAAAGTGCTGTTTTTTGTAATAAGTATTTGCATTTTTAATAAAAAAAAATCGCTTTGACAATTAGGACATTTCATACTTTTACCTCGAAAATCTATGTGGATTTAATATTAAACCATTACTGTGCATTACTACCCGAATGACTAATGGCTATCGAGGTTTGAAGCACGGGTCTAGATTTGGATTCTTTTTTGAAAGTGGTATCACCGGTAGGATATAGGAGCTATCGGTAATTGCGCGTTTGCCGGAAGTAAGAGAAACACGCAGAATATAAATTCCGTGCGATCGCGGATGGCAGTCCTGCAGAAATAGGGGAAAATGATAGATAGGTTAAATAAAAATGAGCGAAATAAACAAGGTCGCTAGCAGTTTCAAAAGCTCTGAATCCAAGGCTGTATCTACTCCTAAAGTCACTTTTGGAGGACGCAATATGTTGGTTTCTTTAAGGGAAACGACTCGCGCCTCGGAATACGCAAATTCCCCATCCAAAAGCTTTGTATTCAAGGACTCCAGCATCAATGAAGGTGGATATTTTGTTTCCAGAATTTTGGCTGGGGAATCTAACTGCATCGAGAAAACTACCTCGGCACTTCAAAAATATGCCTCTATCCTTAGAGAGATTGACAAAGTTCGCACAACTTCTGAGGGCAGCTCGGGCTAACTGCAATTAGGCTCTGTTATCCTCAGTTCAGATTACCTCGATCCATACAAAAGTTAATTGCCAAAATCGCATAGTTATCAAATAAGCTTGATGAGATAACTCCGGGGTGTATCTACTAATAATGCCCTTAATGGAGTCTCCAATATGAGTTCTAAATTCGCTCAAGTTAACTCACAATCTTATGTTGAAAAACTGCCACTGCGCTCCTTAGTCTTCATTGATTCCGGCGTGGAAGATTACGAGTCAATTGCAGCGGGAGTGCTGCCTCGACAGCAGGTAGTAATACTCGATAGCACCAAAAACGGCATCGAACAAATCAGCTCTGAAATTGAAAAATACGCCTCTACTAACGGGGCGATAGACTCGGTTCACATTATTTCTCACGGCAGTTCTGGCAGCCTACAACTTGGCAATACTGCTCTGGGTTCAGATAACATAGAGCAATACAAAAGCCAGTTGGAAAAGTGGCAAACTGCACTAGCCCCAGAAGCAGACATCATGCTGTACGGGTGCGATGTAGCCGCCGGCGAGGGTGCTAATTTCGTCGATCGCTTCAGTCAATTAACCGGGGCTGACGTTGCCGCTTCCAGCAACACAACCGGCAGCGGCGGCGACTGGAATTTAGAATTTGCTTCTGGCAAAATTGAATCTCCCTTAGCCTTGCAAGCCGAGGCGATGGCAAGTTACCAAGGTGATTTAGCTACGATCGTGGTAGCCAACAATAGCGATAGCGGGCCCGGTTCATTAAGGGCTGCGCTCGCCACCGCTGTTGCAGGGGATACAATTACCTTTGCTCCAGGTTTAGCCGGTCAAACTATTACCCTCACCAGCGGTCAACTCAATATTCCCGTTGGCAAAAACATCACCATTGACGGTGCTGCGGCAGCGGGTTTAACTATCAGCGGCAACAACGCATCCCGCGCCTTTTTTGTCAATGCCAACGTTGCGACTGCTACCAATTTTGCAGTCAAAAACCTCATTATTACTAACGGCAAAACTACCGATCGAGGTGGCGCGATCGGCACAACCGACGAAGTAAACCTCACAGTAGAAAACGTTCAGTTCAACAACAACGTCGCCGATAAAGGCGGTGGCGCAATTTTCGGTAATTTCAACAATACCCTGACTGTTACCAACAGTAAATTCAACGGCAACGCAGCCACCGCAGCTAACGATGAACGCGGTGCAGGTGCGATCGGCTTTTTGAGTTCCAAAACTTTTACAGTCACCAACAGCGACTTCACCAACAACAAAGGAATTAACGGCGGGGCAATTAACAGCCTTCAAGGTAAGCTGACAATTGACAACTCCCGATTCATCGGCAACGATACCACCGCAGCCGTTTACGCAACAGGCCAAGATAATCCGTTTTTAAGGGGTTTCGGCGGCGCAGTTTACACAGACAGAGCCAGCAATCCGAGCGAAGCTTCCGGCACAATTAAGATTACCAATAGCGTATTTCAAGACAATAAAGGTCGAGGTGAAGGAGGCGCAGCTTATCTGTTCACCGGCAGCCAAGACAAGGTTATTTTGGAAAAGAGCACCTTCCAAAATAACGAAATTCTGGCGCTACCCAACGGTGGAAATGCTGGAAACGGTGGTGGGGTAACGATTTTGAGCGACAGCACCAACCAGGGATTG
>NZ_JAUBQD010000010.1:133466-147178 GCF_036701085.1 Microcoleus sp. Pol7_A1 | reverse complement strand
CTAAATGGTGACAAAGAACCTGAGAATTGGTCAATTACTTGTATTTTATTTGCTCCCAATGCTCCCCAACAGAATCCCGTTGAAGATATTTGGCTACAAGCTAAAAACTTTTTAAGAAAGTATTGGTATTTATGTAGATCTTTTAAGATTGTCAAGTTTTTGTTTGAGTTTTTTACTAACGAACATAAATTTGATTTCCCCAAAATACGTCAATATACTTACACAGAAAAAATCATTTAGGATTGAGCTAGATAGAGAAAATCATTTAGGATTGCTATAGTGGATTTTTTTCTAACCATTTCCTGTTAGTTATGTTGACAACCCAAGCTCAGTTACTAGGTGCGATAATATACGTTTTTGGGATTCTTTATCCATCGCTTGTACCTTTTTTATTACTTCGGCTTCAGTTTTATCAGGCTTAGAACTTGCGAATGGTGGTATATCTGTAGGTAGTCCAACACGCATAAAGTATCTGGCAAATGCTTGGGCAAGCTGCTCCCTGTATGGTGGAAGTAGCCGGATACGCTTTTCTGCTTCTGTTGCCAATCTCCGAACAAAAGGCAGTGGAAGCGAGTATACGCGGCGAAAATCCACAACTCTAATGTCACGATGGAACTCAGGCAAAGAACATTCACCAAGAACGTGATACCCAGGAAGATTCCCACGTCGTGCCTCTTCCATTCCCACGTTTGAAGCCAAATAGCCTTCCTTAAGTTCCGAACGTTTCCATACGGCACAAAGTAGTGTTTCTGTTAACTTTTCTCGACCTTTTACCATGTCGCATGACTGTGACATGATAATAACGTCTTGCTCCCTCCACTCCACTTTTGTAGTTATCTCAAGTTTGTCTTTTTTTATCTCAGCTAGGTTTTCTGGCAACTGAAAGACTGGACAATCTTCAAGGATATCGCCCTGTTTTATATCTTCTTCTTCCCCACTCACAAGCTGATACCAGGGATACTGATTTGTTATTTCTAAAATTAGCTCCCATTTTTCAGAGTCACTGAGTTTTGATAGAAATTCTTTCGCTAGATTGCGGCTATCAGAATCCATGCTAATTTTTCCTCATTCATCCCAAGGATCGGTAACAGGAATAGGTTGACTACGACCCCTATATTCAAATTCAAATTCTATGGTGGCCGCTGGTTTAAGTGGAGGATTTTCTAAGTAGAAATCCCAGTCAAGAACATCTTCTTCACGATCGGCAGGTGAAACTAAGAATTTATTTACATTTTGTTGCTGAGGATGGATAGCCTCAACTTTTTTAGGTGTACGGGGTAAATTTTTTGACAAATCACTGCTTGGAGATGACAGAAATTTACCACGCCGTTCTTTTGGATCACTTTTAATAAAATTAGCTTGATGGCCAATAGGTTTAGCCCATTCGTAAACAGCTCTTTCACGGCTGAAGTCTCTGACCTTATCCTCATCAATGTTCTTAAGCTGCTCAGCATAAATTATCGAACCCATATCTATCGGCGTTCGGGGGGAAAGCGGATAATATTTTCTAACTTCAGCATTCCCAGACTCAGCGGAGTTCTGTGCTAATGAACGAACGTATTGAATCATTCGGACAGGAGTGGAAGCATAGTTTTTCGTAGATGTTTGGAGCGTTGTTAAAGAAATTGGTTTTTCTTCTTGTTCGGCTTCCTTCAATGAAGATGTACTCATAGTCATAAGCTTTACCCTCTCCGCTTCCAAATATTTGTCTGGATTTTTTTATCAGTTAAATCAGCAAATGCCTGTACAGTCCATTCATGTGCCACATCAAACCAATTTTGCATTAAATCCAAAGAGCTATATTTGCCAATTCCCCGAACACTTAATTGAAAAAGAAGAGTGGGATGGTTGTCAGCAAGTCCATTCATGATCGATATATGTAATCGGCCAAATTCTTCTGGCAAATCAAATGTCGTATGCCAATGAATATATTGAGGTTTTGGAAGAAATCTCTCTAGACTGTTCTGCCATTTTAAGTCAGGAAAAATTTTGCCGATGTCCTCAAGAGTTTCCCATGCTTCTCCTTGTGAAATTTGATTGACATAAGTTAGTTCATATTGACGTATCTGAATTGTACCTAGCTCCGCCTCTTGTAGGAAACCATTAAAGCTTGTCAAATGACCTTGAAATGCTTTAATAAGGCTGTCATATCTAGGATACTCACTATTTGGACTAATTTTTCTCCAGTTATGAATCAGCCGATCTCGCTGGATTTGGACAATTTTTGTTTCATCAGAGCTAATGAACCATACTCTGGGCAAAGGAGGAATATCACTTACTTCCAGCATAGTTTCAATAACCTGATTATTGAAAACTTCTACCTTTGGTTCTACGGGAGCAACGTCGTTGCAAAACGGGTAGTCCGGTTGGAACCTCTGCCATAACAAGCCGATATGGGGAGTCAGTAAGGCTTCGATAGGGTCGAACAAAACACTGCAAATCACCTCATTAACAGGTGGTTTCTCATAAGATAGTAATTGCCTGCTGTCTACGCCTAATGTCACGCTGCCTCCTGTGGTTTCCTGAAAAAATTACTCCTTAGATTTATACTCTAATATTCAGTCTAACTCAGTATGAACCACGTTGCTCAATCGTTAAGAGAACGTTGGCTCTGATCGGCGTATCCTCGCCGACCATGCTTTTTGTCCCGGGCGAACAGGGCAATCAGCTTTTCCGGTTGAGACTGTTGATGCCAAACCATCCAAGTTTTAAGAGCTGAGGGTTTTTGGTGTTCCATCGTCTCTACAAAAGTCATAAAACACCGCAGACATCACCCGTCTACCCACAACGCTGGCACCTTAAACCCCGGCCCACACTTGGGACACTCCGATCGCAATCGCAACTAATATCGATCGCCCCCCTGCATCCCCAAATCATCTCAAATCCGGTCGATTGCCCACCAGTCCCTTCCGGGACACGGCCTCACAGCCGTGTCCTCACCCGCAGCACTACTTGAGACGCCAAAGGGAAAAACCCCTTGATAACTTACCTGCGACAGCCTTGGGCGATCGCCCTTAACACTGCTAGCCGCACTTCTGGATGAGATTTCTCAAGCCCGTTAGCCCGAAAAATCCAGTGTCCGCCGCCCGCGTGCTCGATCGCAATCTTCTGACCGTCAGGCAAAACTATTTGCCACCAATTCAACACAGTGGCTTTAATAAGGTGGCACTGAATTTCGTTCAGTTGAACCTCCATTAATTTCAGTTGACGCATGATTGGATTTTGGGCAGATGACTTCATGATTTTTCTCTTTAAATGAATTCGACTGTTTCTCGGCTTTGATTTCAGTTTGCCGATTTTTCAACTTAACTTCACCTTCCGAACTTTTCGCCTTTACTTCCCCTTCCGAACTTTTCGCCTTTACTTCCCTTTTACCACCTTTAGGCTCAATTTTGACTCCAAAACCTTTAGACTTAACTTTTCCTTGGGCAGAAGTTGAAGTCTGTTCCGTTGCCGGCTTCTTAAACTCCGCGTCTAATTGGTCTAAAATCTCCTCTTGTTCGGGAGTATGTTCCGCTGGCTGCTCTAAATTTCTGGGATTGTATTCGTCAACCAACCTTGCCAAAAATTCCGAAATTGACAGTCCGGCTGCGGCTGCTTTTTTGGTTAAAAGGGCGTAAGTGTCAGTTTTAATCCGAATTTGTTTGAGCCGGAGGTTGGGATTGTTGTCAACTGTTTCGGCAATAGTTACTGCCGTAATCCTTTCTTTTGGTATGACATCAACAACTTCTTGCCACTTTTCCTGTAAAGGACTGTCGCCGTATTGGTCGGTGATTGCGTGTTTGAACAAAGGGACAACTTGAGCAACGCAGCTCGGCAAAATCTCAAATCCGGCTTTAATTAAGCGCAGGCAAATGCCAGCAGATTTGATAATTTGCGTGCAGTAAAAATACTGTCGGCCTAATGCTTGTTCGCAGTAACTTTTAAAAGTTTTGAACTTGTGTTTGTACAATCGCAGTTTTCGGATCGCGTCCAGCATAATTCCTTGACGCACGTAGTCTAGGAATCCCCTTTTAATTTCGCCTGTCAAGTAGTCTAAATCGTGAAAGGGAGATTGATTCTGGATTTCTTCTTCAAAGTCTAGCAGCGGGCCTGCAAAGTGAAAGTTGGAGGCGACATCGCCTAGGTAGAAGTTGTCAATTGATGTGGACATGATCTGGAATGGTTCGAGAAAGGGCACGATAGCACGGAAGTTGTGCGATCGCAAAGTAGAAGTTTTGGTCTGGATCTTTGATACAATTTTGAGCTGGGCACTCCTGTGAGGTCGATCGACCTTTTAAATGGCATCACCTCCTCGGCGTTGAGAAACAGAGGCTTGAGGTATGCGCGCAACCCCCGAAAATACGCTTGGGTATGCAAGCACAATTGATTGACACTACAACTAAGGCGGTTCTTCAAACCTGCATTTTGACGAAAGGAGGCTCGCCCAACCGCTTTGCTATGTCCTTATTCGTAGTTTAGTCAGACTTACTGCTTTTGTTAAGGGTAAACTACGAAATATTCTGCACCATGAATCAAGAAGTACGGGATTTATACGAAATGAGCCTTGCAGAAATTAGAGAATGCAGGGGCTTTAGTCGCCGAGAGCTTAGCCAGCAACTGACGGGGAAAGTCTCTGAAGATACTTTGTACTCAATAGAAAAAAGAAAACAAAAACCCAGAGTTGATACTGCAATAGCCATCTGTACAGCCCTAAATATTAGCTTGAAACAGTTCTGTCACTCGATCGGGCTAGATGTTTCAGGGCTTGTTGATGATTGCGTACCCCCGAGGGGCAGCTAACAAACAGAGCTAAATCATGGTCTTGATATTTGATACAATTTTAAACTGTCCTGTGAGGTCGATCGACCTTTTACATGGCATCACCTCCTCGGGCTTGAGGAAAATAGGCTTGAGGTATGCGCCCAACCCCCGAAAATACGCTTGGGTATGCAAGCACAATTGATAGAGACTACAAGTAAGGCGGTTCTTCAAACCTGCATTTTGAGGAAAATAGGCTCGCTCGGCCGCCTTTTTTGGGTGGCTCTACATGAAGTGTACTTCATCAAAACAACCAAGTCAAGAGGTTAGCTTCATGAAACAAACTTCATGCACTGTGGAAGAAAATTTGCAAGAAAAGGAGAAGTCTCCATTAAGGCTTCTGAGAGAACAAGCTGGGCTAACCCGCCCTCAAGTCAAACAACATATCGGCGTTTCTGAGCGGATGCAAGCTGACTGGGAATCAGGAAAGTCCATGCCAACTGTTGAAAACGTAGCTGCACTGGCTAACCTGTACCAGGTTTCTCTAAAAACTATGTTTGAGCTTTTAGGATTAGATGTAACTAAAATTCCCGATGACTTACCAAGTCGATCGCCCTCGCCGAACGACAACTAACCCGCAGGGGTTCGGAAATGTCTAGGGAAACGGGTTTGAGTCATGCACCCAAGCCCGGAAAATAGGCTTGGCTATGCAGGCATAATGGGTAGAAACTACAAATAAGGCAGCTCGCTAAACCAAAGCGTTTCCACCGTCCGGCTAAAGCAGCGGCCTTTCTGTTGTCTCTATCTTTAACAAGGATACTTGTAAACCTCAAGGTTGTCAACAAGTTTGCTTGTAAATTTCCCATGATATGCCCCGAAAGAAACAAACTCAAGAGTCCAAAGATATACCAGCACTGCAAATCTTGCGAGAGGCTGTTGGTTTATCGCAAGCAGCTTTAGCAAAACAAATTCCCGACAAAACGGGCGCAAAAACCCTAAGTCAACAAGCAATTAGTAACTGGGAACGAGGACTAGACGAACCAGAACTGACCATTGCTCAAATGAAAGCCCTTTGCAAAGCTTTGGGAAAAACGCTTAACGATTTACCTGACGACTTAGGCCCACCAAATCCCGACTGACAACTAAAAACTCAAAAAGCCCGATCGACCTTTCATCGATCAATCCGTAATTTTCGCTCTCAGAGCTTTAATCTGCCCTCGCTTGGTTTTGCTGTCGAGACGCTTGCGCTGGGAACTACGAGTTGCTTTGCTGGGTTTGCGCCTTTTCGGTATGACGATCGCACTTTTAATCAGTTCTTGCAGCCGTCTCAAAGCCTCCTCTCGGTTTTGTTCCTGGCTGCGGTGTTCCTGGGCCTTGATGACTATCACACCTTCGGAGGTGATGCGCTGGTCGTTGATTTGCAACAAACGCTGCTTGTAGCGATCGGGCAATGAGGAAGCTGGGATATCAAAGCGCAAGTGAATCGCACTCGCTACCTTATTTACATTTTGTCCCCCCGCGCCTTGAGAGCGAATCGCACTAATCTCGATTTCGCCATCTGGAATGAACACAGTATTAGAAATTTGTAACATGATGAATAAGTGAAATTAAAGATACTGAGAAAGCAGTGCATCTTTTATATATAACTTACTGTAGTTAGGGAACAGGATATTACCCACAATCTGGACACGGCAGTGCCGTGTCCCTACAATTAATCGGGGGATGGTTGCATCTGGTGCGAGCGCAAGCGATTATTTTGGGGTAGGGAAACGGCACTGCCGTGTCCTCTCCGTTGCTATTTTTTGACTACTAACAGTAAACAGTCAACAATTCCGGGATGAGTGCCACCGGAATCGATCTTATTTACACTTCTTAGCTGTCAGGATGAATTCGATGAGTTGTTTTCGATCCCATAACTCTACGCCGTTAGATTCAGCAAGGTTGTAAGCATTTTCGGTAAATCTGTTGTTGGTGATGACTCTTCCTTTATTTCCTTTGTAATGTCTGACGGCTCCTGCTACTTCTTGAACTGCTTTAATACCAACTGGATTTTTGCTTCTTTTCGCTTGAACTACAGTTTTCGATCCATCTTTGTATAAAATTAAATCCGCCCCATAATCTTGAGTATCTTGAGTTAAAGTAACACCATAACCAAAGTTTCTAAAATGGACATAGAGAAAATTTTCAAACTCTTTTCCCGTCATTGAATCCACTTCCAGAATACCACTGTCTAATAAACGTTTGCTTGACTCTTCTTCTTTCAATGTATCCAATACCGATGCCGCAATATCACCTATAAAGGCAGCGGATCTTAGTATAAATTTTTTCATAAAATTACATTTGTTTTAAACGAGTAGTTAGGATTGTACCCGATTTACTCATTAACAAACGTCAAAACAATTTGCAACTGCCAATAAATTCGTAAGGTGCGCCGAAACGCACCCTACAAAAATTAATTAGTCCGTAGTACCTGTTTGCAGCGATTCTTTAGCAGTCTGCGTCCACTCAGAGTGGAAGAATTCGCCGCGCGGTTTGTCGGTGCGTTCGTAGGTGTGAGCCCCGAAATAATCACGCTGAGCTTGCGTGAGGTTTTGCGGCAATCTTTCGCGCCGGTAGCTGTCGAAATAGTCCAGCGACGCGCTAAAGGCTGGCACTGCAATCCCTAGTGTGCTAGCAGTAGCCAACACCTCCCGCCAAGCTGATTGGCGATCGAGAATGCTCTGTTTGAACTCCGGCGCTAACAGCAAATTCGGCAGCGCGGGATCGTCCTTGAAAGCTTTTTTAATCTTGTCCAAAAACCCAGCCCGAATGATACAGCCACCTTTCCAAATTCTGGAAATTTCGCTCAAACTCAAGTCATAGTTGTACGACTTCGAGGCCGCACTCAACAGCGCCATGCCTTGCGCGTAGGAGCAAATCTTCGAGCAGTAAAGCGCATCCCGAACTTTGTTGACAAACTCTTTAGTATCGCCTTCATACTTAGCGCTAGGCCCAGTTAGTTCTTGAGAAGCTTTGACGCGCTCTGCTTTATAAGAAGACATGATTCTGGCATTCACAGCAGCAATAATTGTCGGAATGCTCACGCCCAATTCCAAAGCACTCATTACAGTCCAGCGGCCGGTGCCTTTCTGACCCGCTGCGTCCATAATTACCTCAACTAAGGGATGCTTAGTTTCCGGGTCAATGTACTTGAAAATATTAGCCGTAATTTCAATCAAAAACGAGTTGAGTTCGTCTGTGGTATTCCATTCGGCAAAAACTTCCTGCAACTGCTTGCCGTCCAATCCACCAACGTTTTTGAGCAAATCGTAGGCTTCAGCAATGAGCTGCATATCCCCGTACTCAATGCCGTTGTGAACCATCTTCACGTAGTGACCGGCGCCGCCGGGGCCGATGAATGTGACGCAGGGGCCGTCATCTACTTGAGCCGCAATTTTGGTGAGAATTGGCTCTAGTAGACCGTAAGCAGTGCGGGTGCCACCGGGCATCAAACTAGCACCGTTGAGCGCGCCTTCTTCGCCGCCGCTGATGCCCATGCCGACAAATCCCAGTCCGATCGATTCTAAATCTTTGGTGCGGCGTTCGGTGTCGTCGTATAGCGAGTTGCCGCCGTCAATAATCATGTCGCCCGGTGACAGCATGGGTTTGAGCTGGTCGATGACCGCATCTACGGGTTTCCCAGCTTGCACCATAACTAAAATTCGGCGCGGGGTTTCTAGGGCATCGACGAATTCTGTCAGAGTCTTGGTGCCTACAATGTTCTTGCCGGGGGCGCGCAGGGCCATGAAGTCGTCGGTTTTGGCTGCTGTGCGGTTGTACACAGCCACGGAGAAACCTCTGCTTTCGACGTTGAGCGCTAGGTTCTCGCCCATCACTGCTAGACCGATTAAACCAAAATTTTGCTTTGTCATGCTAATAACCCGCTGGTTGTTCCCGCTTGAGGATAGGTTTGCGAGAGAGGAAAGCGAGGCGGGGTGTACCGCTTTCCGGTGGACTAAAAGTATTGGACAATAGACCGAGGAGGTTTAGGTTTATTTTTATATTCTAAGAATTGCTGTTTGGTAAATCAGTAGGGTTTTTTTAAGATTTAAGGGATATTAAAGAGCTCGGCGGGTGATAATAAAGCAGATATTCAGTCGATCGCAGTAACGGTAGATACAAACAAGCGGACATTTTGAGCAAGATTTAGGAGACTGTAACTATGGAAGATTTGCAGTATCTCGCGGCCTGGGTGAAGGAGCAACACGCTCGCGAGTATATTTTGACTTGGCTGCTGAGTCAACAGGGGCTGTGGTGGTCTGATGGGGAGATTTATCAGGCAGTTTTGCAAAAGTCGGGAAAGCTGTTGAAAGCTTATGTTCAAAAAAGGCAAGCGGGAGAGTTATTTGAAGGAATTTCTGAGAAGTTGGTAGGAGATGATAATTGGGATGATCTGGTGGTGAGTTTAGGGCGAATTGTTGCTCTTTATCAAGAGGAATTGCTGAAGTTGCAAGAGCGCGATCGCCGGGGTGATGGGGTAAAAAAAAATTTGATTAGCCAACCGTTGACTGGAGATTCTTTGTCGCTTGAAGTGCAGCAAGCTTTGCCCGATCCTTATGCGGATACGCTGACGGGGAGATAGTCAACTGTTGACTGTTGACTGTTGACTGTTGACTGTTGACTGTTGACTAAAGATAGCTGCTAGCTTGACGGGTAAACATTGAATAGTAAATTTCGCCTAATTCTATCAATTCGTCGTGAGTTCCTATTTCTGCTATTTTACCGTTTTCCATGACGGCGATACGATCGGCTATTTTTGCTAATCCCAATCTGTGACTGATGACTATGGTTGTTTTCCCGGCGGCTATTTGGCGGAAGATGCTGTAAATTTCGTGTTCTGTCTTGGGGTCGAGGGCGGCGGTTGGTTCGTCAAAAATTAGCACTTCGGCTGTGTCAAGCCGCATTAAGGCGCGGGCGATCGCAATTCTTTGCCACTGTCCCCCCGATAAGTCTATGCCGTCTTCTAATTGTTTCCCCAACGGTGTTTCTAAACCTTGCTCTAAACTATTGACTTTTGCGCTAATGCCTGCTTCGGAAATAGCTTCGTTAATTGCGCTGTCATCCGACAGTGAAAGCAAGTCGCCGAAACCGACGTTTTCGCGAACTGTGGAGGGGAAACGGGCGTAATCTTGCATGACGACGGCGATGCGCGATCGCACGTATGCTAGAGAGTACGATCGCAAATCTTTGCCGTTCCAGGCGATCGTACCACTTGTCGGATCGTACAGGCGACCGAGGAGTTTGCCAAGAGTTGTTTTACCCGCGCCATTTTCACCAACAAGCACTAGCATTTCACCCGGATTAATCGTTAAGTTGATATCTTCAACCGTGCTTTTAGTGCTACCGGGATAGCAGAAAGATAGATGCTTAATCTCGATGCCAATTTTATCTTTTGTGGGGCGGGAATCTAGCCCGTCTTCTGGTAAACTAGGCAGGCGAGATGCTACATCCCCAAGCGGAGACTGCAATTCTGGTTTGAGTTCCAAAAGTTGAAAAATCGGACTAACGCCGAGGGAAATATCGTACAAATTAGCATAATTGCCTATAAGTAATTGCAAACTTTGCTCCACCTGAACAATCAAACCAGAATACAGCGCCAAATCTCCCAAAGTATAGCGACCACCCAAAGCTCCCATTACCACATAAACAAAGGGCAAAGCTACTCCGATTCTACTAAACACTGACCACAAAAGTAAAACAATTGCTCCTTTTTTTCGGATTTGCTGCATCTCGCTAAAAAATTGCAAAAACTGATCCTGCCAGCGTTTGAGCCAAAGTTCTTGCAACCCAAACAAACGCAATTCTTTAGCATATTCTTCGCCCGTCAAGACTCTAGCGGATAAGTTCATCTCGCGGCTGATTTTAGCTTGCTTTCTTTGAACTCTCCAGATGATTTTGCTATATTTTCTTTGGATGTAAATTGAGGGACAGGATGAAATCAACATCACCACTGGCACCCACCAAGCTATCGCTGCAGCAAGGCCTATCGATGGAATAAATATAAAAATTCCCGTGATGGTCATGCTGATGGTAAATGCTAGTTGCTGTATTTTGAATACTCCGGTTTTTGCTAGTTCTACTATATTTAATAGTTCCGGGTTTTCAAACAGGGCAATATCGTCGAAATTAGCGACTTTTTCCAGGACTTTTCCTTCGACAAAGCCTTGAACGCGATCGCGCAAAGATGTCGCTGCAAAAGAGCTCATTGTGTCTAGGGCATCGCCGACTAACCTAAGACTTAAGACTCCGGCAATACTCCACAGCAATATTGGTCGGGAAAGCATCAAAGCAAGGGGCTGTGCTGTTTGGGTTTGCGACAGCAACCGAGATACTTCATCAATGATTAATTTATCTAAAAATAGCACGGCAGATGGGGCAGCACCGGCGATGATGTTGAGTATGATTAAATGGCGGAGTTCTATTGGTGCGGCTTTGATTATCAGGCCAAAGCTGCGCCACAAAGCTTGGAAGGTGGTAATTTGGATGGGTTGCATAGTTTGTGGGTAGGTGTCGGGTCTAGTCATCCCCGGACGGTATATTATAACAAAGGTGCTTTTCAGGATCTATTTTTACAGACTCAACTCTGGTATTCCCCATATACGAATAGTTCCATCACGATGACCACTGATAATTTGTTTTCCATCTGGCGTAATTGCAAGGCAACAAACGTAACTCTCGGTTGTAGAATACTCTTTTATAGAGTGAAGTTTTTCTCCAGTATTTAAGTCCCATATCTCAATAAACGACTCATAATCGTCATTTATTTTTCTACGACCCGCCGATACAATTCTTTGAGCATCTGGTGTAAGTGTAAGAGCATAGACTCCTTCAGCAGAACTCTTTAAAGTCAGCCGAACATCTGGATATTTCTTCGCCGTTAAATCCCAAATTTTTATTTTTTTGTCATGGCTGCTAATGAGTGTTTTACCATCTGGTGTAATAGCCAAAGCATAAATATATCCTAACTTCCTTCCTATGATAGTTACCAATTTTCCGGTTATTAAATCATAGGATTTGATAATTTCCCTTCCCACAATTATTCTTTGTTGGTCGGGAGAAATAACAATAGAGTTACGATTCCACCCATAAAGGTGCCGAGAGTGTAATGAATTAGTTCCCAGATTTTTTAAAAAATCTTGGTTGTTTAAATCCCATATTTGAATAATGTTGGATTCTTCTACACTAATTAACTTTCGCCCATCGGGTGTAATTGCCACGAAATAAACTTGATTTGAACAAGGTAGAGAGTGTCGTAACTCGTTGGTCTTTAAATCCAAAATTTTAATGGTGTTATCCCAATCTGCACTAACAAGCGTTTGCCCGTTTGGAGTAATAGCAAAACATTCAACATCGCTTGTATGGGGTTCTAGCGTATTAAGTAGGTATCCTGTCTGTAAATCCCAGATTTTTATAGGATGGTACCAACTACCACTAATGAGTTTTTGTCCATCTGGTGTAATGGCCAAAGAACGAACAAATCCCGAATGACCATTGAGGATATTAAGACATTTAAAATATTGATAGGGATTATATTCAACAGCCAAAACAAAGACATCAGCAGAAGCACGTAAGTTTGCACTCGCTTCACTTAAACAGAAACGACTGATAGAGAAGAATATCCTAGCTACTAGCTTTCGCAGCTTTTTCAAAAACCACCCTTTTAAAGCGGTATCAAAATCTAATACATTTGTATCTACAATTGTATCAATATCTGTTGGTATAGCAACCTCTATATCTAGTTGTTCGTCAGCTTCTAGTATAGTATCCGTCTCTTGGGTTGCCTGTGTACTTATCTCTAATTGTGTCTCATCCACTATTGAATCATCCAAGTGTTCATCGGTATCTGTTGAAACTGAATCTAATCTTGAATCATCTAAATGTTCTTCGGGCTCGGTTGAACCTGAATCTAAAGCAAACATCTCTTGGAGCAGCGGTTGATAAGAAATCAAGTAAGATATTATTCTGCTAGAAATTCCAGTATATAAAAAGAGTTTTCTTATCTCTTGTGTATACTTGGGAGCTAATTGAGAGGTTGCAGTTACTTGAAAATAACCCTGCTCATTCTGAGTAAAAGTTAATGTACCATCTTGAGCAATTTTACCTCCTGTTGTTTCCCAATACACCTCACCTGGTGCGATAGGAGAGCCGAATTGATCGAATCCTTTAACAACAAATGTTTGATGTTCGCTTGATTTAAGATAAACAAAACCAGGTTGAACTTCTAAACCTCTTAAAACAGGCAGGAGGATAACTTTAGCTGTATCGCTAAGTTTTCCTAATTTTGCGGTAACAGTAACTTCGCGTTTTTTATAATCACCTTTAAAAGCTCCTTTATCGGTAATTGATCCACCCGCCGTAGTTGTCCATCTAACATTCGTTATTTCTAAAGAATCGCCTACCTGATCTAATCCAGTTACAGTAAAAGTAAATTTTTCTTCGGGTTTAATTTCTACCTGTTCAGGAGATATTTTTAGCCCTCTCAGAACAGGAATAACAGTAACTTCTGCGTTAGCGCTTAAATGTCCTACTTTGACGGTTACTTGACAATTACCTTTTTGCTGTTCTCCACTACAAAAATTTCCAGTGTGATCAATTAAGCCACCTGTTGCATTCCATTCTATATCGCTGACAGATATGTCTTCTCGTCGTTGATTTAAAGCAACCACATTAAATTTTTGGCTTTCTCCTGGCTCTAAAATAGCAGATGAAGGGAAAATCTCTAGGAATGTTAACCGAGAAGGTTCGTAAACTTTAATTTCGGTGCAAGTGTTAATTGTCCCTACACGTGCTTCAATCATAACAGTGTCTTCTCGTTCTCCAGCATAAAATTTGCCCCGATTGTCAATGTTTCCACGAATTGCTGACCAAGTAACTTTTCCAGTTTGTATGTTGTTACCATACTGATCTAAGCCTTTCACTTCAAACTGAAAATT
>NZ_JAUBQD010000010.1:0-133366 GCF_036701085.1 Microcoleus sp. Pol7_A1 | reverse complement strand
CTGCCCAAACTCTAATTGATCTATTGAGGATGTAATAATTAGTTCTTTTAGCTTCGGAGGTTCAATAATCGTAATTGGGATAACTCGATGAATAGAACGTACTGAAGCGATAATTTCAAAATTTCCTTGCTTGCTTCCAGCTATAAAATTGCCATTTTGGTTAATCGTTCCACCTCCGCTACTTGCTGACCAAGTAATTTTCCCAGTTTGTATGTTGTCACCATACTGATCTAAGCCTTTCACTTCAAACTGAAAATTCTGCCCAAACTCTAATTGATCTATTGAGGATGTAATAATTAGTTCTTTTAGCTTCGGAGGTTCAATAATCGTAATTGAAATAACTCGACGAATTGAACTGACTGAAGCTATGATTTCAAATTTACCTGGCTTGCTTCCAGCTATAAAATTGCCATTTTGGTCAATTTTCCCCCCTCCGCTTACTTCCCATAATACAGTTTCCTGCATCTGATTTCGTCGTTGATCTAAAACTTGTGCTGTAAATTGTTGACGATTATTAAATGCTAAAGTAATGCTAGAAGGAGTAACACAAATCTCTGTAATTGTAGGAGGAGAAATAATAGTAATTGGGACAGAAGCCTCAAAAATGCCTATCTTTGCTTTAACTTCAAATCTTCCTTCTCTTTGACCTGCGGTAAATAAACCCTGTTCTATTTCACCACCGGCACTTTTCCATTTAACATCTTTATTGTTAAGGTTCATCTCTATATTATTCTGGTCATAACCTTTAACTGTAAAACGTTTAGATTGACCATAGAGAAGTTGTAGGGGAGGTTCTACAATAATAACAATCTTGCTTAATTTTGGGTAAGAACAACCCTTAATAGCATGGAGTGCCTTTCCGGTTTTTGCTTCTAACAATGTTACCCAATCTTTACCCGCAATGACAAGAATTTTTCCATTAGGACTAACAACTACAGAGCTAATAAAACCCGGTTGTTCTGGTAGAGTGTAAATTATTCTATAATCTTTTAAATCAAAGATTTTAATCTCTTTGGAAAAACCTACTACAAGTATATTTTGAGCGACACTACAATCTAAAGAATTAATTGATTGATTATTTGGGTAAGTCTTGGTGCATTCTAAATTTTGAAGAGGTAACGTAGACAAATCTTTATTATCTAATGCGCCAACAATAACTCTACCTAAAACCCAAGCCCCGACAGCTATAGGCCCTCCTAATGAAAATCCCGCTACAGTAGCTGCTACATCTACTAAACCTTTCCCCAAAACAGAAGCTGATTGATTTGAAGACACTTCTTCAGTTTTGGATTGCCAAAATTTGATAACCCCATCACGACTTCCACTAATTAAGGTTGTGTTGCTTGAAGTAATACTTAAAGATTGGATCCAAGGCGAATGCCCTTCAATACTGCCTATGAGTTGACCGCTATCTAAATTCCATAATGTAATTTTATTATTAGTGCTTCCACAAGCGATAACTTTTCCATCCTGGCTAATACATAAGCTCAAAACAGAAGATAGTTCCTTTTCATTTTTTATGGTTTTACTTAGCTTACCTGTATTTAGCTCCCATATTTTGATGGTTTTATCTGTGCTACCGCTAACAATTTTTTTTCCGTCAGCAGGGATAGCAACAGCAGTAATCCAACTAGAATGATCGTTGAGCGTGCGAATAACTTGCCCTGTTTTTAAATTCCATACCTTAATATTTTTATCTGCACTTCCGCTAACTAATGTATTTCCATCAGGACTAATAGCCACAGACAAAACCCAGTGCAAATGTCCTTCAATACTACGAATTATTCCCCCCGTTTGCAAATCCCATACCCAAATCTTTTTCCAACTCCCTCCTACTAAAATAGTATTATCTGGACTTATTGCTAGACAAGTAATAATATCTGTTGGGCAATTAATTAAGTTTTCTGGTGTATTTTCCATCAACCAAGAATTATCACCACGAAAAACTCTGTAGGCAAATTGTTTAACTCGGTCTGATGGATCTTTGATAGACTGTTCAATCAATAGTTCTAAACCTTGTTGACCATAATTGAGAGTCTCTGATAAAGCAGCAAGTCTTTCTTGCTCACTTGGACTAGATAACTGCTTCTTAACTTGTTCAATTGTTGTAGACATTCTATTTCTCTCCCAATCATTCACTTTCTGATTTTTTGGCAGCGACAAGCAACAAATTAGCTAGGTGATAGGGTTCTCCCGTAAATGTGGTGCTCATAAAATCTCATCTAACTGGGGTGGTTAGGCACGGGCAATAACGGATAGCGTCAAAACAAATAATTAATTTGCCCTGCCGTAACCCACCACCGCCAAATTTGTAACATAACGAACATTTTTCACCATCAAGCTGAAAAAGCTGATGATATTAATCTCTGTATCTAGGTGCACCCTGCAGGAAGCACACTCTTGGAGCTCGCACCTACCCATTCAACCTACCCGCCCATTGCTGATGAATTAGATCGCACCACACCGGAATCACAGACTCACCTATTTTCCATGATACGATCGCCCTTTCCATCTCAAACTCTACCAGATCGAGCGATCGCCCTGAATCAATCCCACCATAGCATAAACCGCTTTATGCCAAAGTTATCCAAATGTCAAACGCCGCACAGTACCATCATCTGTAAATCGCTGTTCGCCAACGCCAACAACTTCCACAATAACTTCCCGTTCTGATATCGAAAATTGACCCTCGCGCGCGGCAATTTCAACGATGATTTTTTCCCCTTCCAAATACACCTTGTAATTAGTCGTTGCCGAGACACCTTTTTCATGTTCAAAACTGTGTCCGTCGTCCTCATAAAGCGTCCATTCACCGCTTCCGGGCCAAATTCGCATTTTCAATGACTCAAGCGGTTCTTCGCTGACAAATTGCCTCACAGGTGCGATCGCAATTATGCCCCCACCCCGCACGTAAAGTGGCATTCTCTCCAAAGGTGCATAGGCTAAAATGTGCATCGGGCCCTGATAGCATTCACCCGTCCACCAATCGTACCAAGTCCCCTCCGGGAAATACACGGCGCGATGCTCAACTCCCGGGCGGTAAACAGGTGCAGCCATCAGCGACGGGCCGAGTAATACTTGATCGTAAAGGTGATAAGTTGCCCGATCGCGCGGAAAATGATACAGTAACGGTCGCAAAATCGGCGTTCCCGCCGTCGCTGCTTCCCAAAACAACGTGTAAATGTAAGGCAACAACTGATAGCGCAAATTCATGTATTCGCGGCAAATCTTCTCAGTGCGATCGCCAAAAACCCACGGTTCGTGCTGCGCCGTACTAATCGCCGAATGAGCGCGCATCAAGGGATACAGCATTCCCACCTGCATCCACCGCGCGAACATTTCGGCGGTTGCATTCTCCGCAAAACCGCCGATGTCGCAACCGACAAACGCCACGCCGGAAAGCCCCATATTGCAAAGCATCGGCATCGACATTTCTAAGTATTCCCACTGCGATTGATTGTCGCCCATCCATACCGAGGAGTAACGCTGAATGCCCGCAAAACCCGATCGCGTCAGCACAAAAGATCGCTCGTTCGATCGCACTTTTTGCAACCCTTCCGAACAAGCTTTCGCCATCATCAACCCATACAAATTGTGCGTTTCCGCGTGGGTTGCGCCCTCGGATTCCGGGCCTTGCGGTGCATCCAGCGGAAACCAGATGTGTTCGTGGCCATCGCCAAAAGGCCGTTCGGCGATCGAAGGTTCGTTCATGTCGTTCCAAATCCCCGCAACGCCCATATCTGTAAGGTTTTTGTGCAATTCGCCCCACCACTCGCGCACCTCTGGCCGCAAGAAGTCGGGAAA
Source organism: Microcoleus sp. Pol7_A1 (assembly GCF_036701085.1). Lineage (NCBI taxonomy): Bacteria > Bacillati > Cyanobacteriota > Cyanophyceae > Oscillatoriales > Microcoleaceae > Microcoleus > Microcoleus sp. Pol7_A1. Next base: position 129,562 of record NZ_JAUBQD010000010.1, on the reverse strand, counting down.
CACCGCTTTTTCGGGCCAAACGTAACCGTGGAATAGCCTTCCCTCTGCGGTGCGGACGAAATAGTCATTTTCCACACCGCGATCGAATACTTCATAATCTCCTTCCGGTTCGTACTTGACACCGGGATCGACAATCGTGACAACCTTAAAACCCGCTGCTTTCAAGTCTGCGATCAGTTTCGCGGGATCGGGGAAACGCTTCGGGCTCCAGGTAAAAATGCGGTAGCCGTCCATATAGTCGATGTCGAGGTGAATGACATCGCAGGGAATCGCCCGATCACGAAATTCCTTCGCCAACTCCCGCACAACGTCCTCGGATTCGTAGCTCCAGCGGCATTGGTGGTATCCCAGCGCCCATTTTGGCGGAAGCGGCATCCGGCCGGTTAACTGCGTGTAGGTGGCGAGAATTTGGGCGGGTTCCGGACCGTAAATGATGTAGTAGTCGAGTTCCGGGCCTCTGGTTTCCATCCGCAAAACTCCCGGTTGTTGGGCGCCGATGTCGAATTGACTCCAAAATGTCGTGTTGAAGAAAATGCCGTAAGCGCGATCGGGATTCAGGGCGATGTAAAATGGGATCGCTTGGTACATTTCATCGCTGAGGGAATTGTAGTCAAGGGCGTCTATTGTCCAGTTTGTCTTGACTTCGGAGAGTTTGTCGAGAAAGCCGGTGCGTTCGCTGAAACCGTAGAAGTGTTCGTCTGCTTCGATGCGTTTCCAGCCTGCGGTTGCGCCTGTGCGCCATCCCATACTGGGATCGCAGTCGCTAGCAAATGGTTTTCCCGATTTGTCAAAGCATTCGATTCCAGCACGAGATCGCTTGACTGAAATCGTTATTTGTGATGTTTCAATTTCTATTTTTTCATCTGTTTCTCGCACTTCAAATGGTGTAATTTCCCACTCTTCGTCAGCGAGAGTTATTGAGTGCGATCGGCTTTTAAATTAACCTGTCTGTGACATTCGCACTCGGATTAAATTCGGTGCGAAGATGCTGATTTTGAGAGCGGAATTGGTACAGTTGAAGTGAATTGTGCGATCGGTTTTATGTATGGATTGTACGGGGGAGATCGTTGACCAAGGCTGTTAGGTAGTTTGGAGTTTTCCGAAGTATTGCGACATATACTCTGACCTGAAATATTATCAATATTGCTGTGATGAGTTAAGGTTTGTCATCTGGCCAAAGGCTGAACTACAATGCTTCTTTTTACATATCTGGCAAAAAAGTCTCGAAATTATTTGTGCAGTTTGCTGCTATGTAAAGAACTCGATTCACCATATAGCGCCCAGCTTCAAGTTCAGTATATATTGCAGCAACAGCTTCTTTGAATATCGCAATCTGTTCGCTTCCCAGCAAGTCGCCTTCAGAAATAAAAATAATGCCAGCGTGAACTTCGCACGCGCGTGCGAACCTCTAAAAATCGCCAACATTATTTGTAGGGTGCGCTTCGGCGCGCCTCCCCCTTATTTATAGCGGGTTAAAGGATTTATTGGTCTGAGTTTTGCCATCGGACGATCGCCTATATGTCGATCGCCTGTATAGTAATATTTGGCAGTTGCTAGTCGGTGGCGACACTTCCGGGCGATCGCCCGCAGTTAAGAAAAACCTTTGACTTAAGTACGCGGACACAAATAAACATTATTATGTCATTGCGCGGAAGAAGCAATCCCAAGTCTGAGCGATTGCTGCATTCCTATCTGCTGTTTCCTTAAACTTTGATGATTTTTGAGTGCCTTGAAATACTATAGCCAACATCCTAACGCTTTCTCGATCGACTACCTCAACGACTTGCGAGGAGCAATTCTAGCCTCCCCTTATCTAGCAATCAACAACCTCAACCGCGATTTCATTGGCACAAAAGGGTTTTCCGTGGTGTTTCAACGTTCGGAAATCGCCGAAGTAGAACAGCGTTTTCCCTTGTTCAAACCCTATCTAGACCAAGCATTACAGCCTGAATGCAATGCTTTTTACCTCAACCCCCTGTTGCTGGGTGAAGGTTCCCGCGTCGATCCGCATATCGATCGATCTTTGCGATCGTACTGCAAAACTGTTGAACCTCCCGCAGCCGTCAGCGTTTTATACGTGCAAGTGCCGCCGAACTTGCAAGGGGGAGAATTGATACTGCGGCGCAACAAACAGCAAGTCGGGCAGATTAAGCCGCAAGCGAACTCGCTGGTCTATTTTCAAGGAGATTTGACTCACTCTGTCAACGCTGTTAAAAGTACCGGAGCTCGTTTGAGTTTGGTTTGCGAACAGTACAGTTTGAGCGAAACAGAACTGCAACATATTCCAGGATTCAAAGTAGAGTCTAGGGCAGTAAAAGCCAAAAGCAAGTAATGTTTATTAGATAAAAAAACAACATTTTTGACAAGGAAAATGTCTCGCCAAGAAGCAATTACTGTCAGACTACTTACAAAATAAACTTAAATACCCAGCTATATGTTGGGCGCTTGTTTATACCAGTAAAAAAAGAATGCAACTGTAGACCTGTAATCCCAACCCTTAGTTTATTAGTCGTTGCCAATTCTTTAATTTCAGGACTTACGCAACAGTCACAAGACTTTTAAGTATGTTGTTGCGCTACAGCGCTCTTCGGATATAAAAAAGCGCTGAAGCGCAACAACATACCTTTGTTTAATGTGCCAATTGTGTAAGTCCTGTTTTTTAAGGATTGCAGATTTCGGCTATCGCTTTTTCTTCGGGATGATTAGCAATATAATTGCTCAGCCATTGGCAACTTAGTTTCATTAAACTATCTACATCAAGTTCCAAATTCCAGATTCTTAAAGTAGAATCATCGCTGGCAGAAACAAGAGTTTTCCCGTCGGGACTGATGTTAACGTCATTAACTCGATCGCTATGTCCCTCAAAAGTTTGTAGGGACCGCGCCTCCGATCCCGTTTGGCCGTCTGCTACATTCCACAGTTTAATTGTGCGATCGAAACTTGCAGATGCGATCGTTTTGCCGTCGGGACTGAAACTAATGCTTTTTACCCAAGTTCCGTGTGCTTGAATAGTTTTGAGTTCGGTGCCGGTTTCTGCATTCCACAATTTAATGGTGCTGTCATCACAAGCAGATGCTAAAATTTTGCCGTCGGGACTGAAACGGAGGCTGGTAATTCGGCTGTTATGCGCTCTCAAAATCCTTCTTGGGGTAGGTTCTAAATTGTTTAAAGCCCAGAAATAGATTGTGCGATCGTTCCCTGCGGATGCTAAAGTTTTGCCATCGGGACTGAAAGTGACACTTCTAACTCTTTCGAGATGTCCTGTAAAAGTTTTGATTTGGGCACCGCTTTCTAGATGCCACAATTTAACAGTTTTATCGACTCCTGCTGATGCTAAAATTTTACCGTCGGGACTGAAAACAACGCTATCAATTCCCCTTTGATGTCCTGAAAGAGTTTTGATTTCGGTGCCAGTTTCTAGGTTCCACAATTTAATAGTTCGATCGCTTCCTGCGGATGCTAAAATTTTGCCGTCAGGGGCGAAACTGACGCTGGTGACAGCACCTCGATGTCCTATAAAAGTTTTGATTTCGCTGCCGTTTTGTGCATTCCACAATTTAACAGTGCGATCGCTGCTACCGGAGGCAATTGTTTTGCCGTCGGGCGAGAAACTCGCACTCAAAACCTGACGGCGGTGGCTTTCCAGAACTTTCGGTTCGATGCCGGTGAGGTTCCAGAGTCGTACCGTGCGATCGGTACCTGCCGTTGCCAAAGTGCGGCCGTCGGGACTGAAACTAAGGCTCGCAACCCTGCCGCTGTGTCCTTTGAGGGTTTGCGGCTCGATGCCTCCTAACAGCGATAAATTCCACAATTTGACGGTGCCGTCTTCGCTAGCGGTAGCCAGAGTTGGGTTGCGGCTGCCTCTGGGACTGAATTTGACGTTCCAGACTTGCTGGCTGTCGGCTTGCAGGGTTTTGAGGAGAGTCAGGTTTTCGACATCCCACAGCTTGACTAAACCGTCTTCACCAGCGGATGCTAGGGTTTTGCCGTCGTCGGAGAAACTGAGACTTCTGACAGCATTGGTATGGCCCCTCAGCGTGGCGATTTCGGTTCCGTCTGCTGGATTCCAGAGTTTGACAGTGCGATCGCTACCCGAAGATGCCATCGCCAACCCGTCGGGCGAAAAAGTGACGCTCGTTGCCCAGCCTCTATGTCCGGTAAAGGTTTGGAGCAAAGTGCCGTCTGCTGGATTCCAGAGTTTGACAGTGCCGTCGGAACCCGAAGATGCGATCGCCAATCCGTCGGGAGCAAAACTGACTCCTCTCACCCAGCCCCTATGCCCTGTAAGGGTTCTAATTTCTGTGCCGTTTTCGAGGTTCCAGAGTTTGATAGTAGCATCCTCGCTAGCAGATGCGATCGTCTTGCCATCAGGTGAGAAACTGACAGTCCAAATGTTGTCGCCGTGTCCGGTGAGGGTTCTGAGCAATATGCCGTCTGGGTTCCAGAGTTTGACAGTATCGTCTTCGCTAGCGGATGCGAGGATTTTGCCATCGGGCGAGAAAACGACATTTTTGACGGCAGCTTGGTGGCCGAGGAGCAGATCGCGTTCTCGGATGCTGTAAAGTGCTTGTTGGAGGGCGATCGATACTTGCATCTTAGTTTCGGATTTGGCCGGACTGAATGCCTCTAATTTTTTAAGTTTATGTGCTGCAAGCAGTGCTTCGATCAGTGCGGGAAAAGGGTTGGAGGCTAAAGTTGTCTTTGAGGACAAACTTTCGAGGACTATTTTGGTTTCTGCGAGTTCTCGATCGGCTTTAATTACTTGCAATTGTACGGCGATAGCTGCTGCTAAAGATATCCCTAAAATTGTCGAACCGATCGCAATTATCCTTCTAGCTTGTTTTTTAGCGAACGTTAACTCTGTTTTAGCTTGATGCTGAGCCAGACTTAAAGTTTGATTAGCTTGTGCCAATATTTGACTTTCCTCAGCTTGCAGTGCAAAAGCCAATTCAACTTCTCGCTTTTCCAAATCCTGAGCCGCCGCTAAAAAGCGGTAATCCAGATGGCTTAAACTTTGATATTTTGCCCATTCCAAAGCTTCTTGCAGTGCCTGACCCCGCAGCAGCCGCGAATTATCCTCAAAATTGGCAGCATTCCAAGCATTAAAATTCTCCGCATAAGGCCGCAGTTTTCCTAACTGTTTTTCCACCCATTCAAGATTAAAAATTTCGGCATAAATTCGGTTATAAACTTTTAATTTTCCGTGCTGTTGCACCACTAAACCTGACAGTCGCAATTCTGTTTGTTCGGGGCTGCCATCAGCAATAACTCCCCCCAGCCCCCCCTTGCTAAGGGGGGGAGCAAGAGTGGCTATTTCTTCCTCTTCCAGAGGTGAAGTAGCAGCATTTAGCCCCCCCTTGCTAAGGGGGGGCTGGGGGGGGGTCGCGGATTGCAAAACCTGCTGGTAAAGCCCCAATAACTGCCCCGCTTTTTGCTGATTTCTCAAAAGGCGATCGCGAATAGTTTTCAAATGTTCAGGCTCATCCTGAGACTCCCAATTCTCCACAATCTGCAACTTCACCAACCCCTCAACTCCCTCCTCCTGTGTGGAACAGGCATCCTGCCTGTCTGTGGGGGTGAAACAGTCAGGATGCCTGTCTGTGGGGGTGGAACAGGCATCCTGCCTGTCTTTCTCAGCGCCCTCAGCGCCTCTGCGGTTAACTTTCTTCAACTCCTTTTCCTGCACCAACTTGCACAGCTTTTGCGTCAAAAAAGGTTGTCCCCCCGTCCAATCCAAAATATCTGCGATCGCACTTTCAGGATTGCCAACTTGCCCCTGCCAACCCTCAATCAAAGGTTGCACTTCATCAATCTGAAAACCGCGTAAATTTATCGCCTTACCAATATTAAAAGGAGTTTGAGTTTTATCCGCAATCAAATCCGAAGGCGTCGCCACCCCCAACAGCGCAAAAGTCAAACGCCGGTACAGAGTATTGTCAACTCTTTGATTGTAAAACCAGCGAATCAGAGCAAAAAACTCATCAGCCGAAAAATTCATGCTCAATACTCGATCGATCTCGTCAATAAAAATAACTATATTTTGGGAAATTTCAACTAAAATAACTTCTTCGATAAACAAACTAAATCGCTGCACGGGAGATAACAAATCCCGGCGTTCGCGCCACCAATTCCGCCAATTAATTTTATTTCCTAGCTGACAGCTACTGACCAAAGAATTGACAATGCCTGCATACCACTTTTCGGGAGTTACATCTTCTTTACCAATCCCAGTTAAATCGATAAAAGCGCAAACAGTACCTTCAGCTTGCAATTTTTGCATAGCCCGCACCCGCAAACTAGATTTGCCCATTTGCCGCGAATTCAAAACGTAACAAAACTCACCCGCTTTCAAACTTTCGTAAAAGTCCAAGTCTGCTTGTCGCGTCACGTAACTCGACGCATCTGCGGGGAGACTCCCGCCAATCTGATATTCATAACTAACTGGAGATTCTTTCATCATTGCCTGCACTAAAATCTAGATTCGATTCTACGATAGCTAACATGACTATTTAGATATTTACCAAAAAACCTGACTTTTGCGGATTTTTATGATGCTTTATCAGGCTGCACCTGATTTTTCCCTATAAATTCAGAGCCTGAAGCTATTTATTAGTTCCTATAATACCTGATTTTATCACCCTTGCGGTTCAGGAGTTTTAGCAAGAAACTGATAACAGGAAGTGAAAAGAGCAGCAAACAAATACAAACTGCCAGCATTACTTCTAAATAAATCAATTAATTTGAAATACAAAGGAACAACTGAAATGGCAACTATCTACGGTACTCAATTCAATGACAACAATTTAGTGGGAACCGATCAGCAATGGCAGCAAGGTCCGAATGGGCCAGTATTAACGCTTGGCAATGATGAAATCTACGGACTTGGAGGCAATGACATCATTTACGGTCGTGGAGGGAGCGATCTATTATCCGGCGGCAGCGGTGACGATAACATCTACGGCGGTGATGGCAGCAACGGCGGCAACAACTTCAATAACGACGACACTCTCTACGGTGGCAGTGGCCAGGACAACTTGTACGGCGAGACTGGAAACGACTACCTGTATGGCGGCACTGAGAAGGACTACCTGCATGGCGGCACTGGCAACGACAAATTGTATGGCGAGGGTGGCAACGACAATTTGTGGGGCGATGCTGGCAACGACATTCTCACTGGCGGTATTGGCAATGATTACCTTAACGGTTTCAGCAACGGCACCGAATTTGACACCCTCACAGGCGGCGCTGACGCGGACAAGTTCGTGCTGGGCGCGCAATCATACTACAATTTCTACACCGGATCTGGTTTCGCCTTAATTACAGACTTTAACTCATTAGAAGGCGATAAAATCGCACTCTTTGAGACTCTAGATAAATACACTCTGGTGTCTGGAGACTTCGGGTATGGCAACGCTGCTCTAGATACTAAGATATTGTTCGGAAATGATGAAATTGGTGTGTTGCAAGACATCACCAATGTCAAAGCAACGGACTTCATCCTTGGCGATCCGTTTCCTGGCTAAGCTGATAACCCTCTGCCTGGTTCAACTTAGCCGTAGTATTTGACGGCGCTACAAAAGTTATGGCAGAGGGAATAAATCAAGTTTTAACGATTCCGAGCTATGTAGTAGCGATCGCACAGAGCGCTCAATCTCTACCTCCTCATTTTGTACAACCAGGAGCAACAGAAATGGCAACTATTAAGGGCACCAACTTCAATGACAACGATATCGATAAACCAAAGCTAGTTGGAACTAATGCAGATGACTCAATCTATGGCTATGCAGGAAACGACATATTGTCGGGTCTTGGTGGAAATGACTATCTAGATGGTGGCCCAGGTAGCGACGATATGTTTGGTGGCGCAGACAATGACACCTACATTGTGGATAGCCAGAATGACAAAGTTACCGAGAACTTTAATCAAGGCATCGACACCGTTATCTCTTCCGTCACCTTTCCGCTGGGCTACAGGCTAGGCGAGAATCAGGAGAACCTGAAGCTGATCGGCAACGCATATGAAGGCTACGGCAATGCCCTCAACAACACCATCACAGGTAATGCCGTTGGCAACTATATCGATGGTGAAGCTGGTAATGACTATATTGATGGTGCAGGTGGTAATGACAATCTGTATGGTGAAGCCGGAAATGACACTCTCATCGGCGACTTGGGAAATGACTATCTATTTGGTGGAGCCAATAATGACAGTCTCGTAGGCGGCTGGGATGATGACAATCTCTATGGCGGCACTGGCAATGACATTCTTTTAGGCGGAAGCGGTAAAGATTACCTTGATGGTTTCGGCAACAGCACGGAATTCGACATTCTCACTGGTGGTACTCTAGGGGACACATTCGTACTCGGTTACTCCACCATCGGTTACTACCTAGGAAATGGCCACGCCACAATTACAGACTTTAAGTCATTACAAGCCGATAAAATCCAGGTTGCTGGCAGTACGCAGGATTACTCGCTGGTGAAATCTGGCAGCAACACTAATATCTTGTACAAAAATGATTTGATTGCTGTTGTGCAAAACGTCGAGCTTAACCAAACAAACTTGGTTTCTGCCCCTATCGTCAACCCTCCACTTTAGGTTTAGTTGTGGGATTTGGAGGCGCTGTAGGAGTTGGGGGTGATGACTGAGTGGATTGCTAAAACCAGGCATTCTATTGGCAAACATAAAGCCTGGAACTAGAAATCGACCCTCAAGAGCGCGAATGAATTCTAAGAAACTCTGTTTTTCCCAGAGACTTAGTTTCTCACCGGGCTGAGAGCTTGCCCTCAAAAACAACACAGCGAATAAATCAAGTTTCAACGATTCCGAACAATGTAGTAGCGATCGCACAGGTCGCTCAATCTCTACGTCCTAATTTTGAACAATAAGGAGCAACTGAAATGGCAATTATTAATGGCACCAACTTCAATGACGATGGTATCGACAAGCCAAAGCTAGTTGGAACTAATGCAGATGACTCAATCTCTGGCTATGCAGGAAACGACATATTGTCGGGCCTTGGTGGAAATGACTATCTAGATGGTGGGTTTAACAACGACGTTCTCGATGGTGGGGCTGGTAATGACACTTTATATGGCGGCGTTGGCTACGATTATCTAGTTGGCGGCCTTGGTAACGATCTGCTGATTGGCGGTACTTTAGACGATGCTTTACTTGGCGGTACGGGCAACGACATTCTCTTAGGCGGAAGCGGTAACGATCAACTTACTGGTTACGGCTTTGGGCAAAATGAATTCGACACCCTCACGGGTCACATTGAAAAGGATACCTTTGTATTGGGTGACATAAATAGCGTTTACTACCTCGGAAATGGCTACGCCACAATTACGGACTTTAGTTTAGCTGAAACCGATAAAATCCAAATCAAAGGCCTTTTCAATTATGATTACTCCCTTGGGCTTGGCAACTGGGAAGGTAGCAATGCCCAAGACACTGGAGTCTTCTACAAGGGTGATTTGATTGGTGTTGTGCAAGACCAAAATATTACCAATGTCAACCCCAATCAGGTGTTCATCTCCGCTTTTTAACCTAAAACGCGGCAGAAGTATTCGCGGTACAAATTGCAACGCGGCATGACATAATTGTTTTGCCGCCGCACAATTCCCATGCTGTGCAATTTGTAAATTTGCATCGAATCTAATTCAACTGGTTCGGCCGAATTGACAACTTTTTTCAAAGCCAAAGCTAATTCGGGATTGTGTTGCAGTATTTCCAAATGCTTTCGCAAATGACTGCTGTAAATTCCAGATTCTGATGCCGCATTTTTTAATAACTGAGTTAATGAGATTTTGCCACAACTAATCTCATACATTGCCAATCTAACTAAATAAGGATGTCCGCCGATCGCACTTATTAACTCTCGCAACTGCCCCTCATCCCACTCCAAGCCGTGCAGCCGAGCTAAATCGTGAATTTGCTGGCTGTCAAACTCCAGCAACTCAACGGGAACCCCCGCATTAAACGGAGATTGATTCATGTCCAAAGGAATATAAACTTCCGTAGAATGCGCCATTACCAACCGCAGCTTTTTCCAAATATCCGAAATTTTGGCTTTTTCGTGCCAGCTTCGCAGCATCCCCAGAAAATCTTCAACTACTTCGGTGTAGGGAAATAGGCGATCGACTTCATCCAACCCCAAAACCAGAGGCGTTTGTGTTGCTGCCAGCAAATACTCTTCAAAGTAAACCGTACAGTTATCGTTGCTGCCCAAAATATCCGTATCCCAATACTCGTTTAACTTGTTTTCTAACTTTAACTGTCGGCTTACCATCAAGCACAACCAGCGCAGAAACTTATCAAGATTTGTTAAAATTCCTCGGTCTGCGGCGCTCAAATCGAGATAAACTGCGTGATAGTTTTCCCGAACAGCGCCAGCTAAAATTCGGTTCATCAATGAAGTTTTACCCATCATCTCCGGTGCTTTAATCCGAATCAGCGAACCGGGTTTCACAACTGTCTCGCAGCACAAAGATTCAATGTTGCAACGCTCTACATAAAAAGGAGAATCTAATGATACCGAGCCTTCGGGAAACTGCAAATTTGCCGCAGTCAGTGGTTGTAAGAGCAGGTTGGTGTTAATATATTGAGTGGACTCTTGCGATGCAAATCTCCTCAGAGCTTCTTTAAAATTTTTCTTCGTAATTTTTTCTGCTAAGGCTTCTGAAAGCTTGTGCCACAATTTATTGCCGACATCTTTGTTGAGGTATTCAGCACTGTAGCCGTAAGTTTTGGCGATTTCATCGTAACTTTTTCCTTCCCAGGAACCTTGAAGGACTTTCATTTCGATGTCGCTGAGATGTTTGCCGGTGTTTTGAGCAAAAATACGATCGGCAGATTCTTTGGTTTTGCTCCAAGAGAATTCTAATTCTGAGTTCATGGGATTGACGGGTAAGTACCCATATACGTAAGTATGCAGATGCTTGCAAGAGAGCAGTTGTTCCTGCACTGGAAAGTTACCCTGACTTTTCCCTATTTTAACTCATTTAACCTGAGTTTTTACTGTCAGTCCTTGTAGAAACACCTGATTTTACTCCCCTGGTCGCTTTTGTTCTTAGAAAATAAACTGGTTTAGAAGCAAGTTGATTGCCGAGCCCGATCGCAATTATCGATCGCCTCACCAACAATAGCCGAACCTCGCCAACACCAGGGTATAAGGAGAAAAATTATGGCTGCTACCATTACCGTTAATAGCACAGATGACTCCAATATCAGAAATGCCGTCCTCACCCTCAGAGAGGCAATTCTGATTGCGAATGGCACTCTGAATCTTCCTGCTTTGACACTGGCAGAACAAGCACAGATTAACGGTACTGTCGGTACTGCGGCCGATCGCGATACGATCGCCTTTAATATCGGGGCGATCGGTTCTCAGCAATTAATTCAGCCTTTATCCGCACTGCCGCCGATCTCCGATCCAGTGACCGTCGATGGTTGGAGTCAAGGCGGCGCGGGCTATAACGGTTTGCCACTGGTGGAACTCAGCGGCAACCTCCCCGGATTTGGGATGGTCGGACTTGATATCACTGCTGGGAACAGTACCGTGCAAGGTTTAGCCATCAACAGATTTTACTCGGCAGCCATCCGCTTGCAAACCAATGGCGGCAACGAGATCCTCAGCAACCACATCGCCAGCGATACCGCCAGCATAGGGATCAGGATTGATGGCGTTCCAGATAATCGGATCGAGGGCAACTTAATCTTCGGCAAGACCACTATTCTTCCCGGTGTTGCCGGCATCGGCATCGAGATTTCCGGCATTGCTGCGCGCAACAACCAAATAATCGGCAATCGCATTGGCACTGATGTTACTGGTACTGTTGCGATCGGCAACAATGTTGGCATCAGCATCAAGAATGCGCCTGAAAACCTGATTCAGGACAACCTGATTTCTGGCAATAATGCAGGTAGTGACAGCGTTGGAATTGGGATAGCTGGTCCAACTGCCAGTCAAAATCGAGTTGTCGGCAACCGCATCGGCACTGATATTACTGGTAATGTAGCACTAGGAAATGGTATCTATGGCATCGCTATTGCTGGCGCTTCTAACAATATTATCGGTGGAACGACGCCTCAAGAACGCAATATCATTTCTGGCAGTCAGACTGCGGGTATTTTGATTGGAAATGCAAGCGCACCTTTAAACGGTGCGATTGCAACTACCAACCGAATTCTCGGCAACTATATCGGCACAAATATCAGCGGTACTGCGGCTTTGGGAAATACGATCGGCATCTGGATCTTTGATGGCGAAAGCAACATCATCGGCGGCACGACACCGCAAGAACGCAATGTCATTTCCGGCAATCAAATGGCCGTCTTATTCCTTGGCAACGAGGTCACTGGCAACCGCGTTATCGGCAATTATATCGGCACGCAAGCTGAGGGCAGCAATTCTTTACCTAATACCTCGTACAGCGTCATAGCTGACAAAACTGGCGTCAATAACCGCATCGGAGGCACCGCAGCAGGAGAAGGAAATACGATCGCATTTAGCGGTAGCAGCGGCATTCAAGTGACAGGTGGCAACGGCGTAGCAATTTTAGGCAATTCTATCTTTTCTAATAATGGTTTAGGCATCGAGCTCGATAACGATGCCGATAACCTAACTACCGACGGCGTTACCCCAAACGACTTGGGAGACGGGGATACAGGCGGAAACGGCTTGCAAAATTTTCCTGTTTTAAACTCCGCAACTGCTAGCAACGGCAATATTACTATTAGCGGCACTCTCAACAGCATTCCCAATACAACTTTCCGCGTCGAATTTTTTGACAATACTGTTCTAGATCCCAGCGGTAACGGCGAAGGACAAACTTATCTCAACTTTGTTAATGTCACCACTGATGCTGCTGGCAATGCTAATTTTACATCGCCCCCTTTAACTGCAACAGGGGCGATCGTCACTACTGCTACTAACTTAACAACTAACGATACTTCGGAATTTTCTCAACCTTCCCCCGGCTTACTGCAATTTACCAATCCCGCTTACACGGTGAATGAAAACGGCACAGTTGTAGGTACTGCAATTAGCGTCAATCGCATCGGTGGTAACAAAGGTGCAGTTGGGGCAACGCTGACGCTGACGGATGGCACTGCTGTTGCTGCTGACTACACCAATACGCCGATCGCGATTAACTTTGCCGCCGGCGATACGACACCAAAAATTGTTACTATTCCGATCGCCGATGACGCGATAGACGAAGCTGACGAAACGGTTAATTTATCTCTAACTAATCCAACGGGAAATGCTACAGTTGGCGATCGATACAACAATGCTGTTTTGACAATTGCAGATAACGATAACCCTCCAACTGTCAGCATCGCCCCCGCCACGATTAACCAACCTGAAGGCAATACAGGCACAACTACCTACAACTACACCGTTAGCCTCTCCAATGCTTCTGGTTTGCCCATTACTGTTAACTACAATACAGATGATGCTACTGCTACTGTCGGCGATCTCGACTACGAAGATAATGACGGTAATCTCATCTTTAATTCGTCAGAAGCGCTAACAAAAACGATCGCTGTAATTGTTAACGGCGACAACAAATTTGAGGCGAATGAAACTTTCAGCGTTACCCTCAACAACGCCACCAACGCCACCATCGATCCCGCCGCCAACCAAAGTACGGGCATTATTGTCAATGATGATAGTGATGACTCTAATCCCACTCCAACACCGACACCAACACCAACTCCCACACCACTTCCGACAGAAACACCAACGCCAACGCCAACACCGACACCGATTCCGACAGAAACGCCAACGCCAACTCCGACACCGATTCCGACAGAAACGCCAACTCCGACACCGATTCCGACAGAAACACCAACGCCAACTCCGACACCAATTCCGACAGAAACGCCAACTCCAACTCCCACACCAATTTCGACAGAAACGCCAACTCCAACTCCCACACCGATTCCGACAGAAACGCCAACTCCGACACCGATTCCGACAGAAACGCCAACTCCAACTCCCACACCGATTCCGACAGAAACGCCAACTCCCACACCAACACCGATTCCGACAGAAACGCCAACTCCAACTCCCACACCGATTCCGACAGAAACGCCAACTCCCACACCGATTCCGACAGAAACGCCAACTCCCACACCAACACCGATTCCGACAGAAACGCCAACTCCCACACCAACACCGATTCCGACAGAAACGCCAACGCCAACTCCGGCAGAAATTCCGACAGAAACGCCAACTCCCACACCGACACCGATTCCGACACCAACACCAACTCCGACACCAACGCCAACTCCGACAGAAATTCCCACAGCAACTCCGACACCGACAGAAATTCCGACAGAAGATTGCCTTTGTAACTCTCTATCCCTCCCAAATCTCAACCAACCCAATCCTGTAGAAAAGGTAGTTGTGAATAGTACGATCGATCTACCCCTCACAGGTACTGCTAGCAATGAAAGATTCGACTGCAGCAGCAGCGAGGATTATTTCCAGGCAAAAGAAGGTAACGATAACCTGTTTGGCGGCGAAGGAAATGACTTTTTAAACGGTAACGAAGGCAATGAGTTTATCTCTGGTGGAACGGAAGATGACTTGCTTTTTGGTGGCAAGAATCAAGACATTATTATTGGTAATGAAGGAAGAGATACATTATGTGGGAATCGAGGAGAAGATTCGCTAAATGGCGGAGAAGATAGCGACTTCATTCACGGCAACGAAGACTCGGATTTTTTAGATGGGGGCAAAGGAAACGATTTCTTATGGGGAGGTAAGGATAGAGATTTAATTTTAGGCAGTGAAGGCAACGATACTCTGTTGGGAAATTTAGGTGACGATACTGCCTGTGGTGGCGGTGGCAACGATACTCTGTTGGGTGATGAAAATAACGACCTACTTGATGGCTGTGAAGGAAATGATACGATTTGGGGAGGAAAAGACAATGATACCATATTTGGGGGAGCGGGAGACGACTTTTTAAGCGGCGATTTGGGAGATGATTTTTTAATTGGAGGAAGTGGGAACGATCGTTTTCTGCTTTGGGCAGATTCAGGGACGGATACCATTCTAGATTTTGAACCCGGAAAAGATGCGATCGCCCTTACTAGAGGTTTGACTGCCTCTCAACTGTCAATTACTCAAGCCAACAGCGACACCTTAATCCGCTTGACAGCAACCGGTCAAATTTTAGCTACTCTCAATAACGTATCAGGACTTACACAACTAGGATATTAAAATTTGTTTGTAGTTGCGCTTGGGGGTTCAGAAACCTGGTTTTTTCACGAAAATACGCAGGTTGTGACCCGCAGATTCGGTAAAAAACCAGGTTTCTTTGGTGAGAGTGCGTACGTCCTGACCTAAAAATTACGATCGCCCACCTGACTTTTTCCAACTTTAATATTTTGAGTACCTGATTTTTTCGGATACATCGTTGCCAAACACCTTTTTTTAGGCTTGTAAATTACCTGATTTTATTCCCATTGTCGCTCACTCGATTTGAGAAGAAACTGGTTTACATAGAACAAATTGCTTGGGTCGCAATTGCTATTGCACCAAGTCCACAACAAAAAGGAGCAACAAAAATGTCATCAGTTATCAACGGTACTCAATTCGACGACAACAACACTGTCAACGGCAACGGTCAATTCCACAAATCCTTAGTTGGAGAGGATTGGACTAGCGACGGTCAAGGTCAAATTCAGATGGCAAATGATACAATCTACGGCTATCAAGGCAACGATCAATTGTTCGGCCGCGGCGGAGATGACATGCTCTACGGCGGCTTCGGCAGCGACAAGTTAAATGGCGACGCCGGCAACGATAAATTATACGGCGAAGCTGGCGAAGATTTCCTATACGGAGGCAGCGGTAAAGATACCCTATCGGGAGGGTTGCACAACGATTATCTATTCGGAGGAAGCGGCAAAGATTATCTCATCGGCGGCGACGGCAGCGATTATCTTGACGGTGCTAATTTTTCTGGGGCTGGTAACGGTATAGGCGCAGGTAGCGAATCCGATTCTCTCGCCGGCGGCGCGGGAACAGACACCTTTGTACTCGGCAACGTTAATAACGTTTACTACCTGGGAACTGGCCATGCGACAATTACGGATTTTAGTTTAGGTCAAGATAAAATCCAAATTAAAGGTAATTTAGCGGACGGCTATTCCCTCAAAACTGGCGATTGGAACGGCAACAATGTTCAAGATACTGGTATCTTCTACCAGGATAATTTGATTGGCGTTGTACAAAGCACAAACTTAACTAATGTCAACCCAAATCAAGTATTCTTATCCGCGCCTCCTATCCCTCAATAGCCTTAATTATCGCTGTCAAAGGGCGGGCAGCAGAGCACCGCCCTACTTTTTTCAATCTGGAGTTTGTTATCATGAAAATTGCGAATCATCGCCAAAAAATCAACAGACTTGTCTGCACAACTTTGACCTTGATTTCAGCTATCCTCATAGGAGGCTTGGGAAAGCTTTCAGAGTCCAACAACAACAAAGCTTTAGCGCAAGAAAATATCCCCGTTAGCGGTAGCGGTGACGCGCAACTCCAGCCGATTTTGCAATCCCTAACAGAGTTCATGCGCCACCGCTGCGTCGGTGCTGCCGTACTCGGTGTTTCTGTTAAAGGTCAACCCGTCGGTGTGTGGGGTCTCGGCCGCATGAAAGGCAGACCTACTAATAACTGGAATCCGGCTTGCGGCGACGATATGCAGGCTCCTCTGGCTCCCCCAGTCGCAGCAGATACCCCCATGCGTATGGGCAGTATCAGCAAGCCTGTTACCTTTGCAATGGTGCGCTGGGCGCTTAAACAGACGGCGCGCGATCGCGCCGGCTTAGAACTGACTGATGACCAAATTGAAGGGATGAAATTGTTCGACCCCCAGCATTATCCGCCGCTAATTCCCGGTTTAAACAAGCAATATCCAGTAGCGATTATCCCTGAAAGATTGCACGCCGTATTTTCGGGAAAAGTAAAATTTCCCGTTGCAGTTAAAGATAGTAATTGCGCCAATCTTAACTCGGGATTAGCCGACAAACAGTGGCAAAACGTCACCCTCGGACATTTTTTGTCGCACCGATCTGGACTTCAGCGGAGCGCGCCCAGATACGGTCAAGATATGATTGCAAATTTGCCAGTGCTTCGCAATCTGAAAACAACAGCAGATTTCCAATCACAAGAACAGCTACTTGTCAGCGAATGGGGCAGCAAATCTGTCAGATCAGCAAAAAATCAACTTGGCATTTCTGCTAGCGCAGGCTATTTTTTGCCGAGTCCTACTTTAACAGAAACTATGCAGGTTTTGGCAGGGCGATGCCTTCAGTATCCTCTCGGTCAATATCACTATTCCAATACCAGTCCGGCATTTCCTACGATTATTTTGCAGCAGTTGGTGGCTTCCGGCAGCTATGCTGCTAAAATGGGTAAACCAGCAACTCATCAAGGTTCGGCTTTGGAGGTTTTCTTCAAAACGGACTTAGGAATTCCTACTGCGGCTGACCGGGGAATTTTCATGAGCCAAGAAGTAGAAAACGTTAGCGATCGCGAGCCTAAAAAACGGCATTGGAACGGGAAAAATTACTATGGTCAAGGATGGGATTTGAAGCGACCGCACTGCATCTGGAAAGGTAGCTTATGCGATTTTTCTACTTGGCTAAATCCGAAGCCGGGGAGAATAAATTGGTCTTGGAATTTAAGCCAGGTTCCCTTTAGCAGCAGAAACACTGATTTGAGTCCCGGTACTGGTTCCCTAGCAGCAGAAGCTGAAGTTTTTCTTAAATTCATGTCAGAATATTGGGTAGGCGGTTATCAGAATAACCCGCGCATTGGGGAAAAGCGAAATAATGTTTGGAATCGATATACTGCCCACAACGGAGCGCTAGACGGTACTCATGCTTGGGCAATCCAGCTAGGGGGAAATAACAATCCGAAAGAGTGGAAATTGCCGCCGATTGATGATAACGGTCGCATCCTTGATGATTTTGCTAATTTAAAGATGTATGCGGGTGTGTTGCCGGATGGAGTTGATATTTTTGTGGCTGTCAATCAGAATGCCGATCGCAAATGTGTTGAGGCTAAAAGCTACAATTGCGGGGATGCTTACGGAATGTTGAATAATTTTATTTTGTACGGTGTTTCTCAGGTAAATTGGAATCTCGTTGCACCTCGTGCGGTTGAAAAATAAAATTTATAGCATTGTACTTTAGGCAATGTATACTATTCATTTTAACTCCTAAAAATGCTTTTGACCCAGAGTATAATTGGCTCCAGCTAATCCAAACGAATTAGCGCTGTTGATAAGCAGTCCGGCATCTAACTTTTATTTGGGGTGCTAGTAAGATACGCACAATAATTTCATCACACTTGACTATAAAATTTAGATGCGCCTTAGCTTACCAGTTCCAAAAAAATGCAATTCTAGAAAAGGTTCAAACCCGATAGTCATCAGTCATATAGCAATCCTTGCAGGAGTCGTAAATTTTTACCCCGCCCCAACCCTCCCCTTGCTAAGGGGAGGGAGTAAGAAATTCACAAATAATGCGAGAATTGCTATAGCTAATGCTTGAATCTAAAATGTACTTCCAATTCTCAAAATTTATGCCATAGTGATGTCAGAACTCGTTTCCGAAAGATTTATCCTGTTTGTGGCGCAAGGCGATTAAATTATTTTTAACGACTTAGGTGTTAAATCAATGCTTTTTGGTAATTTACTTTGAGGCAATATTTGTTAAACCCTCACTATCATTGTAGCCTATGTTAGGGAGATGATATTAGTTTAAACTGATTAAAAATTAGGCTGCGAAAATCCGATGATCCACAAGAAGAACCGCAAAAAGTTACCCTTATTAGCAACGTTCTTAGTCTCGCAATTTATCCCTTGGTTCCTGAGTCCGATCGCACTATTTCTCAGTCTGTGGGTCATCCTACCAGCACCCACGATGTTACTGTACCCTTTGGCGGTGGGAGCACCCGAAATCAGTCCTTGGTTGGTCGGTATCAATACGATCGCCCTTATGCTGAACCTGCTCCGACGGCATCAAGGCAAAGTCTACATTATTTTGTCAATTTGTAACCTGTTCGCCCTAATCCTGGGCCTGCTTCCACTGATTCAGTTCCCAGCAGCCAATGCAGCGATAGCTACCCAAATGCAAGCTGTTCTGGGGGAAAACTATTTAGCAGCCGTTCCTCAAGCCGATCGCGCGCAGCTACGCCCTCAACCGTTTATCCTCGCAGATGCGTTCCGAGGAATTCCGATTAGAGACGTTAGGATCGATCGGGCTATTGGATTTGCCAACCCTGACGGAGTTTCACTGCAACTAAACCTTTATCGGCCGATGCAAATTGGCAAATATCCGGCGATTATCACGCTCTACGGGGGAGCTTGGCAGAGAGGCAATCCCGGTTACAATGAGGAATTCAGCCGTTATATGGCCGCTCAAGGCTATTGTGTGGTTGCAATTGATTACCGCCACGCTCCCAAGTATCGATTTCCTGCTCAGATTGAGGACGTACAAGCCGCTCTTTCCTATATCAAAACTCATGCTGCTGATTGGGAACTCGATCTCGATCGGATTGCTCTGATGGGAAGGTCGGCAGGTGCCCATTTAGCAATGCTAACTGCTTATGATTCAAGTGTGCTTCCAGTTCGAGCAGTGGTCAACTATTACGGGCCAAATGACCTGATTCGGGGATACAATGACCCACCTTTTCCTGATGCCATAAATGTTCGAGCCGTCTTGCGTGCCTTTTTGGGAGGAACGCCAGACGAACTCAACGAGCTTTACAGTCGCGCTTCTCCCATAAATTATATTAAACCGAATCTTCCCCCTTCTCTACTGGTTTATGCAGGTCGCGACCATATTGTTCAAGCTAAGTTTGGTCGATCGCTCTACGAACGATTGCGAGCCACGGGCGATCGGGCTATTTTGCTCGAAATTCCTTGGGCTGAACACGCCTTTGATGCTGTTTTTAATGGCCCGAGCAATCAATTAGCTTTGTACTACACAGAACGCTTTTTGGCTCATGCTCTGAAGTCTTCGGATTACCAACGAGTTAAATAAAAGTTGAAAATTTACTCATTTATGCTCAATAAACGGCGTTTCAAACTGTCTGAACTATTGCTCTAAGTCTCTTCGTTTAAACTTCATAGAAATCCCCATTACTGCGCCGAGAAAGTTGTGCGGCGCTGCTGAATCAAAGCTTACCCCGTCAGCGGTGGGGCAACCGCGGGGGGATTGCCCCTACAAATTTCATACCCGAATTCAGCAACGTCAAAGCGAGATCCTTTTCTTGCCACACTATATATAGTATCCCTGGATAAGTCCTGTAAATGTACGATCGCGCCAATCGGTTTCAGCGCCCAGCGTCCTGTTACACTGAAATCCTGCGGTTGTGTGCGATCGGTGCGATCGACCTTTCTGAAAAAAACATAAAATTCTGTAGCTTAGGATACATTCATTTGGTTAATGATTGTTTAAACTCTCCAAGTGTAGATTGTGTATTCTCCATAATTCTTCAAAACCCCTAAACAAGTGCGTTGTTTGCTGGACTGCGATTTATCGATCGTCGAACCGTTAAAAACCATAAGTAGTTTTGACCTGAATTCATCGGAATTGATTCGCACAAAATTTTTGAGCTGACCAGGGTGAAGATTAGCTACTAAATCTGTGCAGCGCAGGCCTATCATGTTGACTCAAATTAGTACAGGCTCTTACCATCTATTTTCTTGCTAATAACCGAAATCCAACCGCATCTCACACTGGATTGTCACGCCCGGTGGACGGCGAAGTGATTGAGCCTCGCTCCTCCAATCTTTTAGAGCCTGCCAAAAAGGGCATTCTCCCAAAAGTTAGCTTTGACAAAAAATGTTGGGTAAATCCAAAATATTCGTCAATCGTTAAACTTTTGCTAACATCTATTTTTTCTCAACTACTCGTCCCGCAATCCCAATAAAAATAACCATGAGTGGAAACGAATCGCGCGTTCAAGCAATTTCTCAAATCGTCAACCGCAAACTGATGCCTGCCCGGCCTCCCAAGCGGCTAGAAGATATGTGGGCAACAGACGTTTTTAGTCTGAGCAAGATGCAAGAAAGTCTGCCTAAAAGTATTTTCAAATCAGTAAAAAATACCGTTCAAACCGGTCAAAAACTAGATGATTCCGTAGCTGATGTAGTTGCAGCAGCAATGAAAGATTGGGCTATTTCCAAAGGAGCCCTGTACTACGCCCACGTATTTTACCCGCTAACCAACAGCACCGCCGAAAAACACGACGGTTTCATCTCAGTACAAGGCGACGGCTCCGTCATCTCAGAATTTGCAGGCAAAGTTCTCGTACAAGGCGAACCCGATGGCTCCTCATTCCCCAACGGCGGAATTCGCTCCACCGCCGCCGCTCGCGGATATACAGCCTGGGATGTCACCAGCCCTGCTTATGTCATGGAAACAGACAACGGTATGACCTTGTGCATTCCTACTGTTTTCATCTCTTGGACAGGTGAAGCCTTAGACAAGAAAACGCCGCTTTTGCGTTCCATTTCCGCAATGAACAAAGCAGCAACCCGAGTATTAAAGCTATTAGGAAATACCGACGTTGCTCCGGTCAATTCCAGTTGCGGTTCCGAACAAGAATACTTCCTAGTAGATGCCAATTTCACCACCAGCCGCCCCGATTTACTGCTAGCAGGTCGCACCCTTTTTGGCAAACCTCCTGCCAAAGGTCAGCAATTTGACGACCACTATTTTGGAGCGATTCCAGAGCGCGTTCAAGTCTTCATGCAGGAAGTAGAAGAAAGAATGTACCGGCTGGGCATTCCTGCCAAAACCCGCCACAACGAAGTAGCTCCCGGTCAGTTTGAAATTGCACCAGTTTTTGAAGCTGCAAACGTCGCCAGCGACCACCAACAATTAACCATGACAATTCTCCGCAATACTGCGAAGAAACACGGTTTTATGTGTTTGCTGCACGAGAAGCCTTTCGCCGGGATTAACGGTTCCGGCAAACACGTCAACTGGTCGGTCGGCAATGCCACCCAAGGAAACTTATTAGACCCCGGCGATACACCGCACTCGAACATACAATTTCTAGTTTTCTGCGGCGCTGTGATTCGCGGAGTTCACAAATACGGCCCGCTATTGCGCGCGGTGGTTGCTACTGCCAGCAACGACCACCGATTGGGTGCAAATGAGGCTCCACCAGCAATTATCTCTGTCTATTTGGGTTCGCAATTAGAAGATATCTTCGGGCAAATTAGCCGGGGAGAAGTTAAGGACTCTAAAGGTCGGGGAATTATGAACTTAGGTGTAGAAACACTGCCTACTTTCATGAAGGATGCTGGAGACAGAAACCGGACTTCGCCCTTTGCCTTTACTGGCAACCGATTTGAATTCCGTGCAGTAGGTTCCGGTCAGTCAGTTTCCGGGCCGCTGGTGGCGATGAATACAATTCTTGCAGATTCTTTGGACTGGATTGCTAACAAATTAGAAAGCGATTTGGCTAACGGAACTGAACTGAATGCTGCCATCCAAACAATTCTCAAAGAAGTGATGGACGAGCACGGTGCGGTTGTATTTGGCGGCAACGGCTATTCGGAAGAATGGCACAAAATGGCTGTTGAGGAACGGGGTTTAGCTAACTTGCGGACTACGGCAGATGCTTTGCCCGTGTTGAAGGAAGGATACATTGAAGACTTGTTTGAAAAGACAGGTGTTCTGACTCCCGTTGAATTGGAAAGCCGTTATGACGTTTATGCAGAGCAGTATTTGCTGGCCATTGAAGTCGAAGCTAAACTGGTATCAAGCATGGCAAAAACCATCATTTACCCGGCAGCGGTGAGATATTTAGCTGAACTTTCCGGGACGATTTCTAAGTTGAAAGAGATTGGGATTGAACTGGAAAAGGAAAGTGCCGAAAAAGTAGCGGTACTACTTAAATCCATGATGGATACTGCGAGCAAATTGAGTGCTGCTTTGAGCAAGCACGATTTTGCTTCGACCGAAGACCATATGCAGTATGCTTCGCAAACAATTCGTCCTTTGATGGATGAGGTTCGCCAGTATGCGGATGCTCTGGAAGGTGAAGTGGCTGATGATTTGTGGCCGCTGCCTACTTATCAAGAAATGCTGTTTGTTAAGTAATCGCAAATTCGGTTAATTGCAAGTTAGATTTGTAAGGACACGGCACTGCTGTGTCCTTACTTTTTTTTGAGGTTAAATGAGTGTTACGCTGAATCTGTCAAAGGCATTAAATACGAAGGAGAGTAATAGTTTTAAAGATTGTTGAGATACCGTTCAACAAATTTAGGGCGTAGAAAAAGTAATCTTACTGCGAAAAGCTATTATGCGAATTCAATCTCTTTTCAAACAAATGACTCTGGCGGCTCTAGCTCTATTTTTTGCGCTCAGTTGCAGTCGATCGACTCCAAACGTAAACTCTTCCCCTGAAGCAAGCACCTCTAGCACCTTTAGAGTGGGGTTGGTCACGACAGGACCTAAAGATAACAACAGTTGGGGTCAAGCTTGCTTTGAAGGATTGAATCTGATCAAAGATAAATTTAATGCTCAGGTAGACTTTACTGGCAGTATTGACGGTGAACATAGTGAAGCTGCCATTCGCAAATATGCCCAGTCAGGCTATGACCTGGTAATTGCAGCCAGTGGTGCCTATCCCAAAGCTGCCGAAAAGGTCGCTAAAGAATTTCCGCGAACGAAATTTGCCCTGGTTACAACGCATCCAGGGAATAACAGAAATTTGGGGGCTGTTGCCTTTCGATCGGGTGAAGTGGGATACCTCACAGGCGCTTTGGCTGCCATGAAGACCAAAAGCAATAAAGTTGGCTATATTGTGGGTGCACCTTATCCGGTTTATAAAGAAGAAGAAGCTTTGTTTAGGCGGGGAGTGAAGGCAACGAATCCCTCTGTTCAAGCCTCGACGGCTTTTCTCAACACTTGGAGCGATACGCACAAAGCCACCAAAGTCGCAACAGATATGGTTGCCTCTGGAGTAGATGTTTTGGCAATCAACGCGGATGAGGCAGGGTTAGCCGCGCTAAAAGCCGTTACGCAAAAGCCAGGAGTCTTTGTGATTGGTTGGACAAAGGATCAGTACGAACAGGCTCCCGGCAAAGTCCTAACTAGCGTTCTGCAGGACATTCCCAATCTGGTGCTAAATGCGGCCGTGTTAGCCCAGGAAGGTCGCTGGGAAGGAAAACTTTACAAGTTTGGGCTCAAGGAAAAAATCTACGACTTTGCCCCTTTCCGTGGTACTCTCACGTCTCAGGAAGAGGAAACTTTCAAGACCGTTCGAGAAGCTGTGACGACTGGCAAAATTAATGTTTCTCCTTAGTGTGCCGATGAATTGATTTACCGTTATTTGTCCTAAGTCCGATGAACAATCAACGCAACGATCGCGTTCTGCCCATTGCCAGAAGCTCCCGTTTTCATCCCTGGCAACGCTTCTTATCTATTGCAAATCAGCTCCGCTATGGTTTGATATTTTTGGTTCTCCTGAGCTTGCTGCCCACTGGTGGCTGGCTGATCTACCTCAGCTTTCAGGCGCAGATCCAGCAATCGCGATCGCTCCAACAAGAGCGCAGTCAGACAGCAGCAGGGCAGATTGATGATTATATAGATGACTTGAAACAAAAACTGAGCTATTTAGCTAGGGTCAAAGGACTCACCAACTTTCAACCTCAAGTGCAGCAGAGCCTGTTGGAAGGGTTGACTCGTCATAATGATGCTTATGAAGCAGTTGCCATTTTGAACCGGAAGGGACAAGTTATCGCGTCAGTTTCACCCTACGAACCGCTCAAGTTACAAAATCTAGCCAATTCGCCACTGTTTATTCGTGCCTTCAAACAACAGGAAGATTATGTGAGTCCTGTAGAAATTAATCCTCAAACTCACCAACCAAGCACAATACTGGTGGTTCCGATTCGGAATGAGCGAGATGAGGTGGATGGGGTGCTATTAGCGCAGGTAAATCTCAATTTTCTCTGGTTTGTTGTTTCCCAAACAAAGGTTGGCAAAACGGGTTATATCTATGTAGTCGATGAGCGTAATTTTCTGATTGCTCAAAAGGGTAGTAAGCCAGAAAATTTTGAATTTCAAGATATTTCTCAGCGCCCTTTCTTTCAATTTTTGAAAGCATCCGAAGATACTAAGCACCTTAATGTTTATCGGGGTCTAAAACAAGTAGAAGTAATGGGAGCCAGTACCTTAATTCGGAGCGTGAATTGGAAGGTGGTTGTAGAACTGCCAACGGCTGAGGCGTATGCTCCCGTTTACCAAATGCTCTCAATTATGGAAGGCTCATTGGCGGTGGTGACGATCGTCGCTGTTGGCATTGGGTATGTATTTATTCGGCAAATTGTGGTGCCGCTCCAGCGGTTAACCGCAGCAGCTACTGAACTCAGTGCGGGGCAATTAGAGACGCGGGTCAACATCCACAGCCAAAACGAATTGGGGACATTGGCGATCGCATTTAACAACATGGCAACCCAGTTAGAGGAGCTGATTAAAGCAGTTGAAGTGGAACGCAATTTCGTTTCAGCCATTCTTGAAATTGCAGGTGCCCTGGTGGTTGTACTCGACCCGCAGGGACAAATCGTTCGCTTTAACCGAGCTTGCGAACAAATGACTCATTACTCGTTTAGTGAAGTGAAGGGGCGCTACATTTGGGACTTGTTCCAGAACTCAGACTTAGCTGGACAAGCCAAAACTGGTTTTGAGTCTTTAAAAGCTGGTAAATTTCCCCAGCAGTATGAAGGCACTTGGATGAACAAAGATCGACAACTCAGACTCATTGCCTGGTCAGATACTGCTTTACTGGATGATCGGGGTGAAATTGAGTACATCATCAAAACAGGGATTGACATTACTCAACGGAAACAGGCAGAAGAAGAACTCAAAGCCTCGGAACAGCGACTATCTTTTATATTCCGCAAAACTTCACTGGCAGTTGTGGAATGGGATTTAAACTTTAAAGTCACTACCTGGAATCCAGCGGCAGAGCAGATTTTTGGTTACACGGCTACAGAAGCGATCGGACACCATCCCGCAGAATTAATTGTGCCTGCATCTGCCAGAGAGCTCGTCGATCGAGTTATGAACGATTTGGTGATGCAGGGCCAAGGAAACTACACTGTCAACGAAAATATTACGAAAAACGGCAAAATCATTATTTGCGAATGGTTCAATACGCCTTTAATAGGGGATGGTGAAAATATTGTTGGAGTTGCATCTTTGGCACTGGATATTACTGAGCGCAAGCAAGCCGAAGCTGCTTTAAGGCAAGCAAAAGATGAAGCTGAGGTTGCACTCAAAACCTTACAGCAAACTCAGGCACAGCTTATTCAGGCAGAGAAAATGTCAGGTTTGGGGCAACTCGTGGCTGGTGTTGCTCACGAAATTAATAATCCAGTCAACTTTATCTATGGCAACCTGAGCCATACTGCCGACTACACGCAAAATTTACTAAAGTTGATTCAGCTTTACCAGCAAACTTATCCAACTAATACCCAAATTGAGGAAAAAATTGAAGAGTTCGAGCTGGACTTCATTAGTGAAGATTTGCCCAAAATTCTGAGTTCAATGAAGGTAGGAGCCGATCGCATTCGTCAAATTGTCCTGTCGCTGCGAAACTTCTCGCGCCTGGATGAGGCAGAAAAGAAGCCAGTTGATATCCACGAGGGAATTGAGAGCACATTGATGATTTTGCAAAATCGACTGAAGGCAAATCCGGGTCATCCTGCTATTGAAATTGTCAAAGAGTACGGTGACTTACCGCGAGTAGAGTGCTATGCCGGACAGTTGAACCAAGTTTTTATGAATATTCTGGCAAATGCGATCGATGCTTTAGAAAACTACGACAATCAGCGTGATCCAAAAGACATCCAACAGAATCCCAGTCGCATCACTATTAGGACTAAGCTAGTCACAAACGAAACTGGGCCCGGTCATTGTAAAAACGCGGTGATTCAAATTCAAGACAATGGACCTGGAATGACGGAAACTGTTAGACAACAGGTGTTCAATCCCTTCTTCACCACAAAACCAACTGGTAAAGGAACTGGATTAGGGCTATCCATCAGCTATCAAATTGTAGTTGACAAGCACGGCGGCTTACTCCAGTGCTTTTCTCAACCCCATCAAGGAACAGAGTTCCGCATTGAAATTCCTGTGTTACAAAGCGGTGCTGTAGCAATTGTTGGTAAATAACTGCGATCGCAGTTATTTACAGCAAATTCCATGTAAATGTGGTACACTACATTCAGTACATCAGCAGAAAAAATGAAAGCTTATTCGCTCGAGTTTCGTAAAAAAATAATTAAAGCCTATGAACAAGGTGATACATCAGTCAGGAAAGTAGCCCAACGTTTTGATGTGAGTAAAGCGTTTGTTCAAAAAATCTTAAAACAAAAACAAACGACTGGTCACGTTCAACCAAAAAAACAGGGTGGAAGCCTTAAAAGTGTGTTGCACTCGTCCACAGCTAAATTGACCCAGATGGTAGAAAAATATCCTGATAGTACCTTATTAGAATATTGTGAATATTGGCTAGATAGCTACCAACAATCTGTCAGTCCTAGTATGATGTGTCGCGAATTAATCAAACAAAATCTGACGCGAAAAAAAAGACAATACGGAGTAGTCAATCTGCCACCGACAAGCCGTGCAACTTTTGAGGTGTGAATATTGGGACAAAGTGAAAAATATCGACCCTGACAACCTCGTTTTTTTGGATGAAATGGGTGTTCTATTGGGGTTAACTCGAACCCATGCACGTTCAAAATGTGGTAGTAGAGTCTATGATTTAAAACCATTTTATCGGGGTGCTCTCATTCACAGTTATTGGAGCAATCAGCTTAAAAAAAGTAGTAGGATTAATGACGCTCAACGGGTCGATGGATAGTCAGGCATTTGCAGTTTTTGTTGAACAGTGCTTAGTGCCAAACTTATGGGAGGGTGCAGTCGAAGTTAATTGATAATCTACCAGCCCATAAGTTGGCCGTGATTGAACCACTGATTCAAGCCGCTGGTGCAAGTGTTCTGAATTTATCACCCTATTCTCCTGACTTTAATCCAATCGAATTATGGTGGTCACAACTCAAAGCTTTTTTACGGAAGTTTTCGCCCACTACTACCAAGATGGTTGATGTTTTACTAGCTACGGCGCTTGACGCGGGTTAATCCACAGCACTTTAAAAACTGGTTTACAAGCTGCTGCTACTGTACTTCATAAACCTGGAATCCGCTGTATCACCCTATTCTCCGGATTTTAATCCGATAGAATTATGGTGGTCGCAACTGAAAGATTTTTTACGTCAGTTCTCACCAACCACTACCACTCCGGGTTGACGTTTTACTTGGCGTAGGCGGTTGATTCGGTCAAAATCAAGCACTTCAAAAACTGGTTTACAAGCTGCTGCTACTGTACTTCATAAATCTGGAATACTCTGTATCTACCAGTTTTGGGATGATATACAGAAATGTTCTGCCTATCCATCTCATTTCGGATGATAGACAGAAACATTCAGCCTAATAATAGTTAGACATTACACTGCATCCGGCTCGAGGCGCGTTCGCTACGCCGCAGTAGGCGGTCCGAACCAGGTGGTTAGCGCGTCGACGAGCCCCACTTGGGTTTGGTCTCCCACCCAAGCCACATATCCGTCAGGCCGAATCAATACGGCGGTAGGAGCCGTGACCGCCCCAAGTGCCGGAAGCTCCCACGTACCGTCGTATTTGGCGTTGATCGACTGAACCCGATCCGCCCATGGAGTGATGTCAAAGCCGCCGGGCTCACCGAGGTTGAGGAGCACCGGCCGGGCAGCGTGCAGCAGGGTGAAGACTCGCAGCGGGCCGTTGGGGGTTACCAGGTCGAGATCGGGCATTCGGCGTCCCAGCAGCGGGTGTCCCTCACCCAAGTTGTAATGGATGTCCAGACCCGACATCATCGCGGCGAATCGTTTACGCGGCTCGTCCATGCTCAGCAGCTCGGACACGGTGGCGCGCAACGCCTCGGTGCGATCGTTGACGCGCATGAGCGCGGTCTGCGCCATTGTGTTGTGCAGCACGCGGGCGGCGACCGGGTGGCGCTCGGCATGGTAGGTATCCAGCAGGCTTTCCGGCGCTGTCTGGTGGACCACCTGGGCCAGCTTCCATCCCAGATTCACCGCATCTTGCACACCGGTGTTGAGGCCCTGTCCACCGACCGGGGAATGCACGTGTGCGGCGTCGCCGGCCAGCAGGACCCGTCTGTCGCGGTAGGCCGCGGCCTGCCGAGTCATGTCGGTGAACCTGGAGATCCAGGTGGGACTGTGGATCCCGTAATCGGTCCCGTATACGGCGATGAGCGCCTCGCTGAGATCGCGCAGAGTGGGCTCGGTTCTCGATCCGACGCGCTCTTCGGTCACCATGACCCGTATCGGCCCCCCATCCTTGTAGACCACCTCGCCGTCGCGGATCTCGTACTCCTCCTTGCCGAAGGCATGGACGCCAAAGGCATTGCGGTGGATGCCCAATTCCGGCTCCTCGGTCATCTCGACCTCGGCGATCAGGCTGCTGATCGTCGGGTCCCACCCGGGGAACTCGATGCCGGCCGTCTTACGGACCAGGCTGCGTCCTCCGTCGCACCCGACGAGATATTCCGCCCGTAGCGACTGGCCGTCGGACAGCTCGACTTCGACGCCGGTGTGATCCTGCGCGAAGCCCGTCACCTCACGTCCGCGATAGAACGTCACCGCCAGGTCGCCGACCCAGCCGGCCAATATCCGCTCGATGTGATTCTGCCACAGCGCGAGCCCGTAGTTGTGCCGGGTGGGAAAGTCGCTGATGTCCAAACGGACGCTGGCGAACCCCGCGACCTGAGCCACCTGTCCCTCCGAGAGGAACCGATCGGCGATTCCACGCTGATCGAGGACCTCGATGGTGCGTGAGCTCAGACCGCCTGCGCGCGAGCCGGCGAGCTCCTGGTTCGGGCGCCGCTCGACAATGGCAACATCGACACCCGCCAACGCCAACTCCCCCGCCAACATCAGCCCCGTCGGGCCGCCTCCGGCTATCACCACCGCATATTCAGTCATATAGCGTTTCCTAGTCAAGTGAGGTACAGTAGCAGCAATTAGTGAACCAACCCCGAATATCGTCTAGCGACACCTGAGTAAAAGCTGCCTCAACGGCTCTTGCAAGCTCAGGATGTTCTGCGCCGATCGAGCGCAACAAGCTTTTTATCTTCGACCAACAGTTCTTTATATGTGAAATATGTGAAAAATCAGGAGAGTAAGGCGGCAGATAAATCAGTCTGGCCCCAGCTTGGGTAATCAACGCTTCAATCGCTGCACCTTTATGAATCGAGCCGTTATCCATCAGTACACAGGCTTCTGACCAAAGCTTAGGTACCAAGCGCTGGGTAATAAACGCTTCAAACGTTAGACCATCCGTCAAACCGAGTAAGGTCACTTGAGTAATCAGCCCACCTAAACCAATCGCACCAATCAGCGAAACTTTCTTGCCCCGCCTGTGAGGCCGTTTCCCTCTGGCTCTTTGCCCTTTAGCGGAGCGGGCAGATAAGCGAGTTAGAGCCAGATTGATGCCCGCTTCATCGATAAAGACTAGGTTCTTAGCCAGCAGAATGCCTCCGACCAATTGCCAAAACTCAACTCGTTGCCGCTGTACCCGCTCGCTCTCTTTTTCGCTGGGATAAAGTGTTTTTTTGAGGGTGATGTTCAGTTTGCTCAGCATCCTGTCGAGGGTAGAGCGACCAATCTGCACCTGGGTTTTTTGCTCTAAGAGGTGGCAAAGTTCGGCTAAGATAGCATCGTTGTTGTCCTCGACCAGTTGCCCTAGCACCGCTAGCTGCTGAGCATTGAGCTTGGTTGGGGTTTGCTGGGTGCGTTGCTGCCTGTCTGGGGCTGCTGTTTGAACAACTTTTGGACAAAACTGAGTGCGACTCGAAATTGCTTGGCGAGTTGGCGCTGAGAGAGATTACCTTCTGCATAGGCATCGACAATCTTTTGTCTCAGGTCGAGGGAATAGGCTCTCATTGTTGCTCAAAACGTCCCAACACTCTTGATTATTAATCGTACCTCACTAGAACGGGAAACGCTATAAAGCACTGCCCGCAACCATTCATCCACTTTGGCTGGCAACTATAGCAATCCTAAATTAGTCGTAAATTTTTTACCCCAGCCCAACCCTCCCCGAACCCGCTGGGAGTCCGTAAGAAATTCACAAATGATGCGAGGATTGCTATATTTTGGCAAGTAAATCAATCTAATTAAACGTAGAATTATCTCGCTGTTATCTCATCGAATTCTTTAAAAATTCGGAAGTTTGGGTTTTCTGTTTTGCATGAGGAATATAGAAGCAAAAAACAGCATTTGCTAAATCTTTCGGTTATCCGATGCCTCTCGATCTGACGAATAATGTGTGACATAGCTCGTGAAGTACAGGTATAGCAGGCTGCTTCAAAGCTCGATCGCTCGATAGCCCACCCCCAACTTTAAGCCAACACCCAAATATCGAACCCTCCCCCATTCTTAAACTTTGTGGCAGGCTATGATTGACGGTTGGCAGCTTTTGAGAATCTAAATGCTAAACACAAATACAATAATTTCCAGCCTGCTGTTATTTATCCCGGTTTCCATCGCCGGACACTTTCTCGGCTGGGAACCCTCCACAATCTTCGTCACCTCGGCTTTAGCCATCATCCCCCTAGCCGCGTGGATGGGGACGGCCACCGAAGAAATCGCCGTCGTCCTCGGTGCCAATTTGGGGGGTTTGCTGAACGCTACCTTCGGAAATGCTACGGAACTGATTATTGGCATCGTCGCACTCAACGCCGGACTAATAGATGTTGTCAAGGCCAGCATCACCGGTTCAATTATGAGCAACCTGCTGCTGGTGATGGGATTGGCGATGCTGCTGGGCGGCTTGCGCTACAAAGAACAAGATTTTCAGCCGACAGTCGCCCGGTTGAATGCTTCAGCGATGAACTTAGCCGTAATTGCCATTTTGGTGCCGACTGCAGTTAATGCCACCTCTATTGGCATCCCTCCGGCAACTATGCAGAACCTTTCTAGCGCTGTTGCTGTAGTGCTGATTGTCGTCTACGTGCTGACGCTGCTGTTTTCGATGAAAACCCACAGTTATCTGTACGATGCAGGGGTGGCAGAAATAGAAATGCTTGAAGAATTAGCCGAAAGTAACTTAGCACCAGACAGTCCAGACCACAAAGTCAATCTGCCGCTGTGGATTGGGGTGCTGTTAGCCTGTACCCTGATGGTAGCTGTCGAGTCGGAACTGTTGGTGGGTACTCTGGAAGAAGCGACGGCGAGTTTGGGGCTGACATCACTGTTTACCGGGGTGATTTTAGTGCCGATTATTGGCAATGCGGCCGAACACACGACGGCGGTGACGGTGGCGATGAAAAATAAAATGGATTTGTCTGTTTCTGTGGCAGTGGGTTCGAGTTTGCAAATTGCTTTGTTTGTTGCCCCGGTGTTGGTTTTGGCAGGTTTTGTGTTGGGCAAACCGATGGACTTGAATTTCAACCCGTTTGAACTTGTAGCGGTTGCGGTGTCGGTGCTGATCGCCAATTCTATCAGTTCAGACGGCAACTCTAACTGGCTCGAAGGTACTTTGCTGTTGGCAGCTTATACGGTTTTGGCGCTGGCGTTCTACTTCCATCCAGTAATTGAGGGACTTGTTTAACAGGCTTTCTTATGGGGAACGAAGAGGGAAGAGGAAAGAAGGCATTCGACAGAAGGCGGGTTTTCCCACTCTCTCACTCCCCCACTCTCGCACTCCCCCACTCTCACTTCTTTTTTCGAGAGTGGTTGTTGCGATCGTACAATTGAAATGTGGCTGCTCTGAGTTATTAGTTCTGGTCTTTTTGTAAATTATCTGCTGTCATCAGGGATGTTTGACATCGAGCGGCTGTGACAAACAACAAAACCTTTGGCCTCAACCCGATCGCGAGATCGCAGTGCCACAGGTTAGAGAAAAAGACGGGATGCTGAAGTCAAGCGAGACTAAAGCCTCGCTTGACTTCAGGGAAGCTCCAAGATTTCAATCAAGAATGCTCATGAGTCTTGTACTAGGTGTGCTACGATCGTCATAAGTTTAAAATTGAGTATAACTAGACAACGTAAAAACTTAACTAGGTTGTTGAGTACGTAGTCACACAAACACGGTGTTGCCGTCTAGGAAAACTCGTATTTGAACAAAAACCGAACTAAATTAAAGAGGACTACTCCAATACGGTATGCCCTACCGAAATTAACGCTCTTAGAAAAGACACCTCTACTTTGGCTGGAGTAATCCAGTCGCAAGCAAGTGACGCAAGCTGAACCAAAAATCTCAGTCACCAAGAGTGCGCAGAGGTTAATCTAATCGCTTAATACTTTATTAAACTTGCTCATAGCGAATTATGGCCAGCATATTGACAGAAACGCAGTTATGTGCAACATTCTCATAATGCCTAAAATCTGCAGCAAAAATTTTCTGGGAGAGTAAACGAGGGTCGATTTAAAACTGACCAGCCTATAAAAAGGTCGAACGGGATACCACGATTCGTTAAATTGGTTGAAAATAATGGTTAAACAATGGCTAAAAGCTTCCACAATAAATAGTTGTACTCATTTGAAAAATAGGGTGCTGCTCCACCCGAATTTACGCCTGTGGACAAGTAAGAGCCGACTCCCTTGGCAGAAGCAGGAATCAGACCCTCTAGAAAATACTTCTAGTTGAATGGTGAAGCAAAAATAAAGCTTAGCCAAGTTTTGTATAGCAGTGTCAAAGTAAAACTTGATAGAGCAACCTCAATCAGGGTTATGTGGCTTCTGTGAGTTATTGCCTCAATCCCAAATGCCCGAATCCCTCCGATCCAGCCAACTCTGGCAAATCCGCGTGTATCCACTGCGGGTCAGAACTTTTGTTGCAAGGTCGATATCGGCTAGTCGCACCTCTCGGAGGCGGCGGCTTTGGCAGAACATTTGAAGTGGACGACAACGGCGCTCGAAGAGTGCTCAAAGTCTTACTCAAAGAACATCCCAAAGCTGTAGAACTTTTTAAGCAAGAAGCCGACGTATTGGTCAGGCTAAGACATCCAGGTATTCCAAAAGTCGATCGCGACGGTTATTTTATATTTACGCCAGCTCACAGCACAGAGTCTTTTCACTGTCTGGTGATGGAGAAAATTGCTGGGGCCAATTTGCAAGACTGGCTGAAACATCGGGGCCGCCCGATCAGTCAAGAACAAGCTGTGAACTGGCTCAAACAACTGTCGGAAATTTTAGACCAAGTTCACCGCCTCAACTATTTCCATCGGGATATCAAGCCGCACAATATTATGTGCAAGCCGAACGGGCAGTTAGTGCTGATTGACTTCGGGACTGCTCGGGAAGTGTCGGCGACTTATTTCGCTAAGGTGGGCCAGGGGCAAAATGTGACTGGTATTGTTTCCCCCGGCTACACGCCGCCGGAACAAACTAATGGCAAGGCTGTTCCGCAGTCGGATTTTTTTGCTCTGGGTCGCACTTTTGTTTATTTGCTGACTGGGAAGCCGCCGACTGCGTTTCCAGAAAACCCGCGCACGGGCAGATTAATGTGGCGCAAAGGAGCTCCTCAGGTTTCCGACCCCGTGGCTAATGTGATCGATTACCTGATGGCGCCTTTTCCGGGAAATCGACCTCAAAGTCCGCAGATGGTTTTGCAGTGCTTGGAGGAAATTAAACTCGACGGTGCGGAAAGTCAGTTGCCGACTCAGTTGCCGGCAACGGGGCAAACTAAACTTCGCGCAACTTCCGGCGGGGCGTCTGGGGCGACGAAGCAGAATTCCATGAACCGCCTCAGACCTCTGAATTCGGTCTTGAAGAAGCCGGCCGAAAAGGTTTTTG
Organism: Microcoleus sp. Pol7_A1; assembly: GCF_036701085.1. Classification (NCBI taxonomy): domain Bacteria; kingdom Bacillati; phylum Cyanobacteriota; class Cyanophyceae; order Oscillatoriales; family Microcoleaceae; genus Microcoleus; species Microcoleus sp. Pol7_A1. The sequence continues at coordinate 94,657 of NZ_JAUBQD010000010.1, read as the reverse complement.
ATTGGAAAAATAAGTTGCTCGCCGGCACGGCTGTTTTGATGCTGGGTATTGGTGCGTCTCAAATTTACGGTTCGCTGCGTTACGGGGTGTTTCCGGCCAACCCGGTGTGGCTGCTTTCTAGTTTGCCTAGCAGTCAGTTTTTGCAAAGAAGTTTGGATAATGTCGGCAGTGTAAATGCGATCGCCCTGTCGCCTGACGGTCAAACTTTGGTCAGCGCAAGCTTTGGGACGATTAGAATTTGGAATGTGAGGACGGGAAGCCTGGTGCGGACTCTCAATTCGGTGCATTCTAAAAAATCGGTCAACACGCTGGCGGTGAGCCCGAACAGCTCGATTTTGGCCAGCGGGGGCGGCGACAATAATGTGATTCTCTGGGATTTGAAGACGGGGCGGCGGATGCGAACGATTCCCGCTCACAAAGCCGTCGTTAACGCGATCGCTTTTAGCGGGGACGGTAAAACTCTCGCTAGCGGCAGCGATGACAAAACTATTCGCTTGTGGAATGTCAGCACCGGCAGCAGGTTGCGGACTTTGAGCGGCCATGCCGGAGGAGTAAACGCGATCGCTTTGAGCCGGGACGGTAAAACTCTCGCTAGCGGCAGCGATGACAAGACTCTGCGTTTGTGGAATCTCGGCACCGGAGAAGTTAGAAGAATTATCACAGGTCACGGGGGCCCGGTTAAGGCTGTAGCTTTTAGCCCGAACGGGCAAAGTGTGGCTAGTGCTAGCACCGACAATACGATCCGTTTGTCGAACGTGCAAGACGGGAAGCGCACCCGCACTTTTAAAGGGCATTCGAGCTGGGTGAGGACGATCGCCTTTAGCCCGGACAGCCGCACTTTGATCGGCGGGGGCGGAGATATTATAGTTTGGGATTTGAAGACGGGAAAAGAAAGAAGCACTCTTTCTGGTCACAGTCAGTTTGTGAGTTCTGTTGCTATTGCCAGAGATAGCAAGACTTTTGTGAGTGGCAGTCCCGATCGCACTATTAAGATTTGGCGAATGCCATAGTCCTGCTATTTTTGATTTTTGATTTTTGATTAAAGAAGTGGTAATGGCTTATTTTGTAAGGGTTTGAAGCACGGACTTACACTGGCGTTCTTTTTTTTGACTGGTATCAATAGTCTTTAGTCAGCAGTCATCACTCATCAGTCCTATCAAATACGCTGACTCGGAATTATACCCTGCAATCTAGCGTCCTGCTCGCGAGTTCTCACCAAGAGCGGGACGCCTGCAAGCTCGGTATCATTCGGATGTTATATCAATTCCGGTTGCACCGGAATGATATAGCTTTGGTTTTTGGCCACCAATGGAAATAAGTAATCCCTTTAATCAAAGAAGATTGTTGCAGCAGAATTTGGCAACGTTGAAATAACACCTCTTCTAGTTCATCAAGATTTTTAAATGAGCGATTGGCAATTGGTTCATTTACCAAGGGCCAGAGACGCTCTGCTGGTTGCAATTCGGGAGAATGGGAGGGCATAAATTCCAAATGCAAACCTTCTGGTACTCGAACTTGTGGGCTGGTATGCCAACCAGCTCGATCGATAGTTAAGATGATGTGTTTATCTTTACCTACTCCAAATTCTCTGGCAAAATCTTCTAAAACTAAGTTAAAAAGCTCTATGTTAACTTTTGGGAGAATCCAAAAGTATGTTTCTCCCGTTGACGGGTGTACAAAACCATACAACCATAGCCATTGATATCGCCAATTTACGTTGGCTATGGGCTGCTCCCCATAGCCAACCCAAACTCGCCGAATTATTGGCTTTAATCCCAAACGGTGCTCATCCATTCCCCATAATTCTACTGCTGCCAATGGATGTTGCTGTTGAATTCGTTTGGCTTGCGCTCGCAGTTTTTTTTCCAAGCTTCTTGGACTTCAAGGTCAGCTAGGTCATGTTCCGGTCTGGGTATCCGTAACCGAAACTCCAAGGAACGTAGATAGTCCCAACCCCTTTGTACGCTGACTCGACGATCGAGTAAATTACCGATCCACTCAGCAACTTGACGACTGTTCCATAATCCTCCATCAGCAGTCGGAGTTCGTAAAGTTTGCAACAGTTGTGCTTGTTCCACAACAGAGAGTAAAGGTTGAGCGCCAGGATGTTGATGACGTTTGTCTTTCAACCCATTAGCACCTAATTGGTTGTAACGACGAACTAAGCGATAGATGGAGTTACGGCAGTAACCCGTAACATCCGCGACATCTTCGGTAACTCGTCCAGTTGCTAAGAGCCAAATTATTTGGTAGCGTGTCCGTTCAATTGGATCTGACGCTTGACGATAAAGTTTAGACAACTCCGAAGGAGTTTGATGAGGCTCTAACTTGAGGCGTTTAGGCATAACTTGTCCTCGTTGCACTCTTTCAGTATATCATTCCGGTGCAACCGGAATTGATATTACCCTATTTGATAAGAGTTATTCAAAACCCATACCAATTACCCATTACCAATTCGCAATTTTCAATGTTCACATAATCAAGACGTTATGCAAATAAATTTGGTATTATCCCAAAATTCCCCGCCCGTTTTTGGCAAATTCATCAACAGTTTGCTGCGAAAGTTCGTGAACAGTCATTGCTTGCAAAACGTCAAAAGGCAATGTCAAATGATGGGCGCCAGCTAATAAAGTCTTTACTGCTTCTTCCGGCGATTTAATGCTAGCTGCCAAAATCTCAGTATTAGTTTGCTTCAACACATTCGCCATATCTCGCACTAAGGCAAAACCGTCTCCGAGGAGTCGGGTGGCGCGATTCACGTAGGCGATCGCATATTTAGCACCCGCTTCTGCTGAGACAACTGCTTGTGATGCGCTGTATATCGCCGTCACCGCGCAAGGAATTTCCGGTGACAAATGCGCTACTGCTTGGAAACCCGCAGCCGTTGCTGGAACTTTCAAAACTGTTTGCCGCCCGATCGACTCAAAAGCAGCTTTTCCTTCTGCTACCATGCCATCAAAATCAGATGCCGTTAGCTGATAATACACTTCCCCAGGAATCAGTTGTGCCAGTTGTTTGAGAGTCACCTCAGGAGATAACTCGCTTTTTGCCAAAAGTGTCGGATTAGTAGTAATTCCCGCTATCCATCCGAACTTGCTCGCCCGTGCGGCTTCCGCTACAATTGCAGTATCAACATAAATTGCCATCGGCTCTACACCTTCAGTTTGTTAATAATTTCCAGACACTTGCTTTCAGATTGAGATAAATCCGAGCAAAATTAATTGTTAAGCTTTAACAATACCAGAATCTCGGAAATATTACTGTATCAGAAACTCGGAAATATTACTGTTAAGTAAATATAACAATTCAGTAATGTGCATCATCGGTAGTAGTGCGTGAGTTTTGAATTTAACAGGAATTAGGCTCAGAAATCCCGTTCGTTTATTACAAAAAATTGTGAAAGACGACCTATCTGTGAATAAATCGGCTTTCTGAGGAAAATTGGCTAAGTGCTATTTAAGATAGCTAACAACTGAAATCAAAACTTTTAAGTCAGTTGGTAACTGCGATTGTCTGGTAAGGAAAACTTGACTCCCAAAATCCCGGATACAAATAAATTACATTTGTATTAAGGGTTATGTATGCAATAATTCCAGGAGGTGAATCAGAAAATGACCAAAGAAAAAAATCAGCAGCCACAAGTTAGTCTTGAGACATCTTCTGAACAATCTCAGTTGGCAACACCAGCAGAAACTGCTGAAGAATTCTCGATAAATGTTAAGTCTGAAACTCTGTCTCAAGCGATTGAAAATAACGCCGAAGACCGTTTGAAGGCTCTAGGCCGCTTAATGATGGTGAGCCTAACTTGGTCGCTGGCGGGGCTTTCCAAACGCGAGTAAGTTATGGAACACTACCGCAACGAGCGAGTTATGATTTGTGAGTTGTGTCGAGACTTTTGTTTAACTCAAAACTTACAACTCCCGGACTTACATGATGTCTGGTTAGTTGTAATAAAACCCGTTTTTAGTGAAAACTTTAGTCCTTAAAGCAAGGACTAAAGTCTTCAACAGAGCACTCATAATTTTTCTTTAATTCCTTCAAACGGTCCCAAAAAAGTCGGTTCTGGGCGGGTAACGCGCACTTCCCAAAGCGCTTTGAGGACTGCCAGAAATTCGCGGAAACTGTACCGAATCATGCTATTTTGGGGGAATTTGCCCCAATCCGGGGTTCCTAAGCCGATCGCCTCTACGCCCAACTGGCGGCAGGTATAAACAGCGCGGGCTAAGTGAAAGTTTTGGGTAACTAAAACAGCTTTCGTTATGCCAAAAATCTCTTTCGCCCGGTAGCAACTTTCATAGGTGCTAAATCCGGCATAATCGAGAATGATATTATTAATCGGTACGCCCTGTGCTTCGGCGTACTCCTGCATTGCTTTGACTTCGTTGTAATCGGCGCTGCTATTGTCTCCTGTCATCAAAAGTTTGCCCGTTCGCCCCGCTTTGTATAAATCGACGGCTGCTTGCACTCGATCGGCTAACATTGGGCTTGGAGTGCCGTCTTCCCAAACTCCGGCACCGAAAACAATGGCAATTGGTTCGGCGGGAACCTTAGCTACATCGGTGCGCAGGTAGTTGCTTGTAACTAGCCTGACGTAGTAGTTGAGGGCTAGAGGTGCGATCGCTGAGGTTAATATTAACAGCCCGATGGCAAGGCGCCATGGAAATATAAAGGATTTAGGCAACATAAATTCAAGTTAACTTCCTATATAATTACACAAACAGACCGCTTCGCGGGTCTAAAACTTGTCAAGTTACCTAAGTTATATTATATTGACAAATATGATTCAACAACAGCCAAAGTTTGAATTACTTGAATCACTTTTATGGGAACCCAAAAACGGTTATTTTTTGCTAGACAGACATCTTAAAAGATTAGAGCTATCGGCTGATTATTTTAATTTTCCTCTATCGCTAACAGAAGCAAGCAAAGCTTTACAAGCATTAAGTATGACTTGCGGTTCAGTCAAACAAAAAATACGGTTAACAATATCTTGTAAGGGAAACATAACATTACAAGCTCAGACACTAGATAGCGGTATCTTACACATCGGTGCATCTGTGGGAATTGCCCGCAAACCGATCGATTCTCCAAGCCCATTTCTTTACCACAAGACAACTTACCGATTGCCTTATACAATGGCTTTGGAGTCGCAGCCCAAATATCAGGATGTCTTTCTGTGGAATCAAGATGGAGTTATCACCGAATCTACGATCGCCAATATTGCGATCGATACAGCCGCAGGTCTAATCACACCTCCCGTCAAGTGCGGTTTATTACCGGGGACGTTTCGTTCTCAACTTTTAGAGGAGGGAAAAATCAGAGAAGAATTAATTACCTTAGATGATTTGCGCAGTACCCAAACTCTATTTCTCATTAACTCCGTTAGGGGTTGGATACGCCTCAAAAAAGAGGCAAATCGAGATATTTGGAAAGTTGTAAGTAATGGCTGAGATAACGCTTTCAATCGATTTTAGTAGGGTGCGAACTGTGCACCTTACTACTACAGATAGTGTCAAATTTGACTCGTTGCGTAAGTCCTGAAAGTGTTAACCATAGTGCAATCTATTATGAAACCAATACAACCTTGGCATTGGCGAAAGCTTCCCCTAAATCAGCGCAGCGGATCTGAGATTTTTCAAATTTTATTTCTCGGTAAAACTGCCGACTGTACAAGTTCAATATCGGATTGTTCCCCCCGCGATATGGCTGTTCTGCTAGAAAGTCCAGTTACATCTTCTACTAACTTGACACGATATTCTATTTGTGCAGGTTCTCCCCGGATAATTGACGGTCAATCTCAGCTATGGACACCGCCAGTAGGTGAAATTTTACCTTTTTTGCGCACTCTTTTGGAGTCTCAAAAGCAAAACTTAGCAGTGAATGTACCGCCGGAAATTCCTTTTACTGGGGGTTGGTTGGGATGGCTAGGTTATGATTTAGCATGGGAAATCGAACACCTGCCCCAACTCAATACCGATCCGCTTCCTTTCCCGGTTAGCTGCTGGTACGAACCAGAATATTTTGCGGTTTTAGACAGTCAAACGCAAATTCTCTGGTTGGCTGCGAGTCAACCTTCTCACCTCGATGTTATGCAGCATCAATTAGAGCAAACCCAGCCAGAAATAATCCAGAATAATTTACCGGATAATTATCAACAAAATACCGCTACTCCTATTTTCCAATTATCTCAGAGTGAGTATAAAAAAATAGTGCGAAAAGCTCAGAAGTATATTCATGCGGGCGATATTTTTCAGGCTAATTTATCTTTGCGGTTTGAAGCCCGTACAGATTGCAGTAGTTGGTCAATTTACCGGGCTTTGCAACGGATCAATCCTTCGCCTTTTGCAAGTTATTGGCAAACTCCGTGGGGGGCGATAGTTAGTTGTTCGCCGGAAAGACTGGTTCAATTATTAGGAAAAAAAGTGGATACTAGACCGATCGCGGGAACAAGACCGCGAGGTTTAACCTGCATTCAAGATGAGCAGTTAGCACAGGAATTAATAGAGAATATCAAAGAAAGAGCCGAACATATTATGTTAGTTGACTTAGAGCGCAACGATATCGGGAGGGTGTGTGAATGGGGTTCGGTAAAAGTTAACGAATTTCTGACCGTTGAACGCTACAGTCACGTGATGCACCTCGTCAGTAATGTTATCGGTACATTAAGACGAGATTGCGACGCGATCGACTTAATTCGAGGGGTTTTTCCGGGCGGTACGATTACAGGTTGTCCGAAAGTGCGCTGTCTGGAAATAATCGAAGAATTGGAGCCCGTGAAGCGCAATTTATTTTACGGTTCCTGCGGTTATTTGGACTGGCGCGGCAACCTGGATTTAAATATTTTGATTCGCACCCTTTTATATGCACCAAAAAGTGACGGTACGACCGGGGGAGTTGTTTGGGGACAAGTGGGTGCGGGGATTGTTGCTGATAGCGATCCGGAAAGGGAATGGCAGGAGTCACTTCATAAAGCACAAGCTCAAGTTAATGCTTTGAAATTAGCGGAAATATTTGATTAGATGCGTGTTAGACAAATCGAGTTGTTAAGATTATTGAAAATTTTGAACGCCGATTTACTTTTGATGTAATACTAATTAAAATGAATTGAAACCAAAAGATTTATTGTAGTATTAATGTTAGGGAACTGTTGGTATGGCGTTGGCTGATAGTTTTTTTAGCGATCGCACTGTGAGTCAGATTCTGGGTGAACTCATGGATATTAGAGTCGGTGCGTAAATCCTGCTGCAAGAATTTATTAGACTTCTTCAACAATTCTTGTGGGGCAGGATGCCTGTCCCACAAGAATTGCTTTTCACTCCTATGTCTATTGATTGTCCGAACCTACTGCCTCAGAAATAGAACTAAATCCGCGTTCTTCTAACTTGTGCAACAACCCTTGTAGAATCCGGCGCACCATCCAAGGCCCTTCGTAAACCCAACCAGTGTAGACTTGAATTAAACTCGCACCAGCGGCTATTTTTTCCCAAGCATCTTCGGCCGTGAAAATGCCGCCCACTCCAATTATGGGTAATTCGCCTTTTGTATATTGCCAGATAAATCGGATTACTTCTGTCGATCGCTCGCGCACAGGAAGCCCGCTAATTCCCCCGGCTTCTTCGGCGATTGGTTTGCCTGTTTCTCGCAATATTTGTGTTTTCAATCCGTCGCGGCGGATGGTGGTATTTGTGGCGATAATTCCTGCTAGTTGGTAGGTTTTTGCTAAGTCGAGGATTGATGCGATCGCCTCGGGTTCCAAATCCGGCGCAATCTTAACTAAAATTGGCTTGCTTCCGCGATTTTCTTGTTGCAAAATTTCCAAAATCGTGCTAAGTCCCGCAGCATCTTGGAGCGATCGCAACCCCGGCGTATTCGGAGATGAAACGTTGACTACAAAATAGTCGCCCCAATCTTTCAGCAGCTTAAAACTCTCCAAATAGTCCGCTGCTGCCTCCTCTAACGGTGTTACCTTAGATTTACCGAGATTGATGCCCAAGGGGAACGGAGACTTAGGCATGGGGCGCGAGGCATCGAATGGGGACTGTTTCTGTGCAGCCTCAAACCGGGCTGCCATTGCCGCGGCTCCTTGATTGTTAAATCCCATGCGGTTGAGGGCTGCACTGTCGTCCGTCAAGCGGAACAAGCGAGGTTGGGGGTTTCCCGGCTGCGGTTGACAAGTGACAGTGCCAAGTTCGGCAAAGCCAAAGCCAAAATTTGCCCAAATGTCAGCAGCTACGCCATTTTTATCAAATCCCGCAGCCAAGCCGACAGGATTTTTAAAGCTCAGTCCCCACAAAGATTGTTCGAGGCGAGAATCTTGGACTCCCAAAGATTTCTGCAATCGGGAGAGCATTTGGCTGGTGGCGGGGTTTGACTGGGTTCTAGCTGCGAGTTCGAGAACTTGGAGAGTGCGGTTGTGCAGCCACTCGGCATCTGTTTTCAATACGGAAAACAACAGCGGCCTTACACTTGATTGATAAATATCCAATGATTTGTACTGGGGCAATTTACAAATTAGAAAGGAGAAGGGAAATAACAATATTCACGATCAGGCAGCGAAGGCGAAGTTTTTACTTCAACTTCGATCGACTTTATTCAATGTTTGAGATTCAAGGATAAGTGAGACGATTATATTATAAGTTGATTCTTTTCCATTTGAATTTTTTAATTTTTAAGTTGGTAATTTTAAATTAGACAAAGGTGCGGGGAAGCTTGGAAATGGGGCAGCAGCAAAGACCGAAGGATTTAGACGAACAAATCGCGACCCTCGAACGCGTTCTCCAGACTCTCCGAGAAGAGGAGAATGTTGAAGTGCTACTTTCGACCACGCTCGGTTACTTGCAAACGGAATTTGACTGGGGGTTGATTTGGATCGGGTTGTACGATCGACAGGCCCACAGATTGTTGGGGAAAGGTGGCATGACTCCTAACGGCGACCAGTCTTTTCTCAAACAGCGGTTTGCCCTCAGCCCAGGGGATTTGCTGGAACAAGTGGTGATTCAGCTCCGGCCCGTGGGAGTCCCGGATTTGCGATCGGAAAACAGAGCCGGAGAATGGCGCAAAGCAGCTCAAACTTTCAATATTCAAGGCACGACTCTGTTTCCGCTCCGCTACAAAGACCGCTGCTACGGCGTGATTTTGCTCGGAACTGACGTGTGGGGAGCGTCGCCAAAGTCGGGAGAAAAAACACAGTTGGGGATCGTATTTGGAGCGCTGGCAACTGCTCTTTACCAAATAGAAAAAGACTGGCAGCGACAACAAGTCAAACACCCAGACGAGTCTCTTTTAGCGCTGATTTCGCAGTTGGGGGAACTGCGATCGCTCGACCAATACTTGCAAGCGGTTGTCGAACAAGCCCATGAATTTACCCAGCCGACGCGCACCAATGTTTATTGGTTCGAGCGAGAGCGGCGCTATTTTTGGCGCCGAGTCAGCAACCGCGAAGTTGCTCCGGGTTTGGGCGGGCCGGGCCGAGCGGCTTCGGGCATCACCGTCCAAGACTTGGGCGAATTTTATCAGGCTTTGGGCAGGGAAGAAATGGTTTGGATCGGTGAATCTCAAAGTTCTCTGAAAACGGAGCTGACGGGGCGGTTGATGCAGCAAATCCGCGCTCGCTCTCTGTTGGCTGCGCCCATTGTTTCAGAAGGGGAATTGTTGGGATTTTTGGCAGTCGAAGCCGGCGAGCCCCGGATTTGGCAAGAAAATGAAAAACATTACCTGCAGGGAGTGGCGCGGTTAGTGGCTCTGACGGCTCCTGTGTCGGAGATGGAGGAGAAAATTCAGCAAACTGAGATCGATCGAGATTTAACTGCCGGAATAGCTCGCGCCATCTACAGCGATGCTGACTGGGAGGCGACTTTGAAAAATACCGCCGAGCAGTTGTGCGGGCGGCTCAAATGCGAATACTTTTTGCTGCTGCTGTACGGCGAAGAACAAAATCGCTTTGAGATTGTCTGCCAAAATCTGCCCCGCAACCGCAGGGCAGTGCCGTCGCCGCTCAACGCCCTCGACGCGGCAGACGTGGGGCTGTTGCAAGAAAGCGCACCTCTGGCTATTGAAAATTGGGAAGAAGACGGGCGGTTGGGGGCTTGGCGGGAAGTGCTAGCGGAGGCGGGGGTGCGATCGCTTTTGGCATCAAGCACTCGCAGGAAAAATAAAGACGGAGAAAACCCCAATCTAAAATCGCAAATCGATCGTCGAAAATCGATCGAGGGTTTGCTGGTTGTCGGGCACAGTGCAACTCGCACTTGGAGGCGAGCTGAGCAAGAATTAGTTCGGTTAGTGAGCCAACAGCTAGGATTGATCCTGCACTCCTGGCAGCAGAGTTCGGAAATCGACAAATATCAGCAATTTGAGCGATTGCTCAAATCGGGTTTGGCGGTTTTGCAGCATTCTCCTGAAGAGCAATCTGAGCAACCGATATCTGCTGCTTCACCGACGATGTTCCCAGAGTTGCCGCTACAAAAGCTCGATCGTAACTTTGCTCAACACGTTTCCCAGACACTTTCCTGTCCTTTAGTAGCGGTAATTACTTGGAATCCAGGTCAGGAGGAAGGTTCAATTGCGACGGCGCTAGCTGCCAATCCCGTCTTTGCCCTCAATCCCGAGGCAGTGATTCCTGTCAAAACAGATGCCTTGATCCAACAAACCCTGGCTGCTAGCGGGGTGCTGCAACAGAGCACGAGCCAACTGCAACTGGCGACGAAGCGGTGGCTGCGCAGTCCGGGAATTGGCGAGATGATGACGGTGGCGCTGCGGACGGCCCCAGAACACGCTCCGGCGGGCATTGTGGTGGCTGCAGACGCTCCGGGCCGCCAGTGGTCGGAGTTGTCGGTGAGTTTACTCAGCTCGATGGCGTCTCAGTTGGCTTGGTGGCGCAGATATTTGGCGGTGCAATCGGCCGAGGAGTCGCACCGATTCGATCTGGAGCTGCTCAACTGGTACAAACAGCGCCGTTTTGAGGACTTTTACCGCACTGTGGGAGCGGGGGTGAAGGAGTTGGGGGAGTTGAGTCAGTCGATTTTCCAGTCGGGGAAGGAGCAAAAGGATGCTTTGAAAACTTTGCGCTACCAACAGGTTTTGCGGCACATTGGCAATGCTTTGGGTTCAACTCATTTGCTGCTGAAACAGGAACAGTGGCGGCTGCAATTCGCACAAGATGCGGTGCCTGTGAGCGCTTGGCTGAGGCGATCGCTCGATCGAACTGCCCCCCTGATCAAACAGTCGGAAGTCTTGCTGGAAGTGCACAGAGAAACTGCTGTGTCGATGCCTGCAGGCCAGACTTTGAGCGTTCGCGGGGACAGCATCAAGCTGGATTTGATCCTGTGCGAATTGCTCGCGGCTGCTTGCAGGCGCTCTGGAGTTGGTGGCAAGATTGAGATTCGCTCTCAGTTGTTGCGGGAAGGTTTGCTAGAATTGTCTGTGATCGATAGCGGCGCGTGCGATCGACAGTTAATTGCTGCCTTCAACGGCGGTTCCGGGCCCGATATATTAGGCGTTTCTGCAAATAGGTCGATCGTGCAAAATCTCTTAATTTGTCAGCGAGCAGTACGCTTAATGGGTGGAAACTTGTCTTTAGAAATGTTAGAAAACAATTTAATTGTGGCTCGTTTAGTGCTGCCACTAGCCAATTCTTAATATTGCAAAATTTTGTAAAAGTTCCAAGCTGCGATCGAAAATTTTAGGGGCGTGTTTCACAAACAATAATTGCCTAAAACCCATAATTTCATAAACCCGCCCCACCCAACGCTAAACCGCCATCTACCTCTTTCAAAATACAAGGGGCTGGTTTAGCTACGCTCTATATTGTTACTGGTATCTTGCGCCATTCTTAGGAACGAACGGGCAGGAGAACCCGTTCTACAATAGATCAATTTTATTGTGGATGGGCCGGAGAACCCGCCCCTGAAAGACTTTCAGAACTAGGGAAAAACCTTTGAGTAATCCAAGCAGTTACAATATGAGAAAGCAATCCCATCGGCCCAGCAAACAAACACAAAGCCAGAGAATGAACCGTCCAAACTCCTGTCCGCTGTCCTTCCAAATAAATCCAGCGCCCGACAAACAAATCCATCACTAAAAAATGTATCCATCCCGTAGCCGCCGCCGTTTCCTCCCCCAGAAACTTAGCAATATCTGCTAGCTTGGGATTCGACAAAGCTGCCGCATTTTCCGCAGTCAGACTGCTACCAAACAAATATATGTACAAAGCGGCGAGCATCGCAAACGGAATGAAAGAATTCATCACTTTTCGGGTAATTCCCCAGTTTGGTAATAAAATCATAATTGCCCAGAAAGGCAAAACGAACAGATTAGCTGCGTTAAAAATTAGTTCGGGTGTCATAGTTGGCTCTTGGCTCCTGGTGATGCAATGCAATTAAGGATGTTAAGATTACTTTACACAATTTTGGCTAAAATTTATCAGAAGCTGAAAAAAATCTCATTCACAAATGAAAGAGAATTGCTATACTTATCTAAATTTTCCAATCTCCCATCTAAAATCGATTGACGCAGCACAGCCCATGACAACTTATAATAACTTTCTAGATTGGTGTAAGCACAAAGAAACTCTTTCTCTCAGCGCCAAACATACGGTAGAAATACTGTTGCAAATATCAGATACTTCTGAGTGCGATCGAGCCAACAAGCTGCTTTCTAATACAACAGAACTTAACCTCAAAAATCTTGAAATTACCGATATCAGTCCACTCTCATCTTTCACTCAACTTACTAATCTCATCCTCGGCAGCAATCAAATATCTAACCTCGCTCCCCTACAATCTTTAACCAATCTCAAAACTCTGGTTGTGGATGTCAATCAAATATCAGATATTAGTCCGCTTTCATCTCTAATAAATCTCACAAGACTCGTTCTAGATACCAATCAAATCTCAGATATCAGTCCCCTAGCAGCTCTAACTAATCTTACCGCACTTGTCTTGTTTGACAACAAAATTTCTGACATCACTCCGGTGCAAGCTTTAAGGAACTTAAATGCGCTGATCCTTTACAACAATCAAATTTCCGATCTCGCTCCTCTGAGAAATTTGACTGCACTCGATACACTCTACCTTTATAATAATAAAATATCGGATATCACCCCGCTAGCTTCCTTAAAAAATCTCAAGACGCTGTTTCTATTCGGCAATGAAATATCTGACCTTACTCCGCTGGCATCGCTAACAAACTTAAATAAATTGGTTTTATTCCAAAATAAAATTTCAGATATTAGTCCTTTGACATCGCTAACTAATTTAATTGAACTCAACCTCGGTAACAATCAAATATCAGACATCAGTCCGCTGAAATCTTTAACTAATTTGACTGAACTTTATCTGTTCAACAATCCAATTTCCGATAGCAGCGCGCTACAAGCTTTAAATAACTTATTTTTGCTCGACTTGTACAACAACCAAATCTCTGATATCAGTTCCCTGCAATCTTTGCAAAAGTTGACTACCCTGGACTTGCGCGGGAATCCCATTGTTAATAAAATTTGCCCTGTCAATCCTGAATCTATATGTCGGTTTTAATTCTTAAGGTCGAGGCAAGATGGCAGTTTATAGAGTATAATATCAAAGGTCAATATCAGGAGAATGTGATGAGCGGACACGATGCTTTGATGTTAGGATTGCTGCTGTTGCCAGGTTTGGCTTTGTCGATCGCAATTATGGGCGCTTTTGCCGCTGGTGGATAATCAGTTTTGGGAGCAGGCAGATTTTGTAAAAAGTAGTTTTTTCCTCCCTCGTTTTCCTCCTTCCCTGGCTCTGGCTGGGAACGCATTTCACTATTGCTCTGCCTCCTGTTTTTTTGCAAGCGAGGCAGAGCCTCTGGATCTCGGTTCCCAGCCAGAGGCAGGGAACCAGTTAATTTCCCTTCTTCCTTCTTCCTTCTTCCTTCTTCCTTCTTCCTTCGCTTACAAAAATTGTGCTATAACATCCGAATTTACCAAAGTATTCGCGCACAAAATACCCGATGCTGCGACGGCGGGCACGCCAATTCCCGGCATGGTGCTGTCTCCCACCCGATACAAGCCTTTGATTGGTGTTTGCGGCCCGGGAAATGTGCCTTTTCCGGCGGCGATTGCAGGCCCGTAAGTTCCTTGATATCGGCGCAAAAATCGGGCGTGGGTTAGCGGTGTGCCGATCGACTCTAAGACTATTCGCGATCGCAAATCCGGTATAATTTTTTCTAAAGCTTGAAACAGAGATTGCGATCGCTCTTGCTTTTTCTGCTGATACAATTCGCCGTACTCCCAACCTTCGTAAGGTTCCAATGTATAAGCGTGAACGGCGTGATGTCCGGGCGGCGCGAGAGTTGCATCCCACACTGTAGGAATCGAAATCATGCAAGTATTTCCGGGTACTGTAATGTCAATCTTGCTGTCGTGAACGACGACGTGGTGGCCGGTCAAACCTTCGAGTCCTGCGGCTTTAATTCCTAAATGCAGGTGCATGAAACTGTCTACTGCTGGCATCGACAAGGAGGTTTTTCGGTAACTTTCCGGCAAATCTTCAGGGCGCAGTAATTTTGTATAAGTATCCCAGACGGTGGCATTTGAAATAACAATGGGGGCGCGGATAATTTCGCCATTTTGCAAGCGAACGCCGGTGGTTTTGCCGGATTCAACTAATATTTGCTCGACGGAAGTTCCCAGGCGCAACTTTCCTCCCCAGCGCTGCAAGCCTCTGACTAAAGCATCGACGATCGCACCGCTGCCACCTACAGGATATTCGATCGCACAGCGCGATCGTTCGCCAATCATAAAAGCTATTTCCGGCGCGACAGTTCCGTGCGCTTTCAAACCCGACAGCAAAAAGCACTCCAAATCGATCAAACGCCGCACCCAAGGGTCACGCACGTCCCGATCCATCAAGGAACCTGCAGAACCCGCGATCGCACCTACTAGCGGTAACAGCTTCAGCAAAGCAGGCAAGTACCGAGACAGCAAAACAGGTATCAACTGCCAGTCGGATCTCAGCGCTAAAGCCGGAATTCCACGCAAAGCCTCATACAAAACTAATAAATTTTGTTGAAATTGCTGCAATTCTACAGCACCTTGCGGTGCGAACTTAGCTACAGCATCTAAGTAACTTCTCGCATCAGCATAAACCGGTAAACTTCCCTCGGGAAAATGGTAATGCCCCAGCGGATCGTAGGAAATTGCTGCGATCGATTCCTCTAAAACATCAAAAACTTGCCGCAAAGGATTAAACGAATGCGGGTCAGTCAAACCGCAATAAAAAGAAGGCCCCGAATCAAAGTGAAATCCCCGGCGAGAAAAGCTGTGAGCTGCCCCGCCCGCTATGGTGTGGCTCTCGCATACGATAACCCGCTTGCCGTAGCGAGCTAGCATCGAGCCGGCGACTAAGCCACCAATACCGCTGCCAATTACGATCGCATCAAAGTCTTGCATTTATCAAATGTGGTATGATCTTATTATTTATCGTTGACTGTTGACAGGGTATTTTTATGGGAGGAAAACTATGAAAGCTTTATCTATTTTAGATGAAGTTGTTCGCGAATTAGAACAAGACGTCAATCTCTCGCGCATTAAAAAAATAATATTTTTTGCTTGTAAAGAGTCTTGGGAAAACGATCCGGCCCAACTCGCCAGCGCCGAGATCAGAATTTTAATCGAAGAGCTGTGCGCCAAATACAGCAGGTTAGAAGATATTGAAGCAGTTTTAAATAGTATAGTTTCTAAGGTAAATAAAAAAACTGAGTATGCTTTAGTATCCGACCTCATAATCTGTCAGCTTAGCAGGCTGTATGAATTTGAAGACTTTACCAAATTAGAAACAAACATATCGAGTTTTGGCGGTCAGGAAGCTCCCGCATTTGAAGAGCACTTTAGTTTGGAAGTATCAAGCAGCGAAGAAAGGGCAAGAAACCCCGGGAATTTATTTGATGTCAGACAAAAGATTTTGCAGCAAACAAATCCGCTGAGGGCGAAAATCCTAATTTTTTCTAGTCTTTATCATCAGTTTACTTTTAGCGATCGCGACTGGCTGCTGCTGAAAACTCAAGAACTTGACAATCTGCTGCGACAACTGTTTAATGTCTGCGGTAGCCTAGCCGAACTCGAATCTCAGTTGTACACAACTGCTAGCAATCTCGACAACAGAGATGAAAACGACCAAGCTGCGAGCGTAATCATCAAAGCGATGAATCCTTGTTACGCAACAATGCAACAGGAAGAACCTCATGAAGCCGAATCTTCAGCTAGCGAAGGTTACGATCAGACACATTTAAACAACAGTGTTTATGAAGAGAGCGAGCTGGTGGACAGGCGCACCGATTATTTTGATCCAGGCGAGATTACTCACATCCTTCAAGCTGCTCCAGCTCACTATCATTATGACCCCCAAAAGAGTTACTTAGTGCCGGGCACGGCAGAAAATGTACAGTTTAAAGAGCCCGAAACCAGCAATAATTATGCTACCCATTTCAGACAGGAAATGGTAGAAACATTCCCAGTTGCAGAAATGCCGACTATTATCGAAATTTTAGAACCGGCGGCTCCTGTTATTATAAATATTAGCGATTCCATCAAACGCAAGTTGGAATTGGAAGAAGAAATGACAGAATTAGTCAGTCAAAGTGCTAACTCCGCAACAGCGCAAATAGAAAATATCTTCACCCAGTTAGAAGCTGCTTTGAACGGAAAATTTTCTACGGGAAGTGCAGATGACCGTTTGTACTGGAAATATAAAAATCTCAGAGAGTATGTAGGAAAAGTTCAGAAGTTTACCGATAAAATGCTGGAAATTTTGATTGAATTGGAGTCAAAAGAAAGCGGTAAATATCCTTCTGAACTTCCAGAAAAAAGGGCGGACAATATTTCCGAAATACCGCCGGAAAACTCTAGCCATAAAGCAAATCAGTATCAGCTTCTGGAAATGGCAAAACAAGGTAAACCAAAGGCGATCGCCCAATTGATCGATCAATTGCTACAGCCTAAGGGAATTACGGCTACAGCGGGCTTTAAAGACGGTTGGCTCCACGTCATTCTGGATTCTGCTGAAGTACCAAACCAACAGGCTACAGCTACCTACCTTCACAAAAAACTGTGTACTTTAAAGTCAAAATATCTTACTCATGTAAAAATTCACGGGCGACAGTTAGGCAGCAAAACAGTCTCTTGGACTCAAGAGTTTGTCAATCAAACTCATTAAATGCTCAGACTCAAGTATGGGGATGGGGCTACAACAACTAAGTCCGCCTGCGCAAACTGAAATTAAAGAAATTTCATCAAATTTATCAGACTCAAGTCTGGGGCTACACAAACTAAGTCCGCCTGCGCGAACTGAAATTTAAGCAGTCTAGAAATAGCAGATTGTACCTAATTAACAACAAAAACAAATATGAATGCCAGCGAAATTTTAAGACGATATACATCAGGAGAACTAGATTTTCAAGGTATGAATCTCAGAGGGGTATACCTGAGCGGTGCCGATTTAATAGGCGTCAATTTAAGTAGTGCTGACCTCTGGGGTGCAAACTTAGCGATGTCGTACCTGAGCAGAATTAACCTTCAGCGCGCCAATTTAACTAATGCAAAATTGTCCGGTGCTAACTTAAATCAGGCTAACTTGAGCGGAGCAAATTTATCCGATGCCGACTTCCACGGAGCGACTTTGCAAGGTGCAGACTTTCGCAAAGCCAACATCTCTTTGGCAGTTTTTATCGATGCAAATTTGAGCGATGTAGATATGCGAGGTGTCAATTTGCAAGGTGCAGATTTGCGCGGTGCGTGCTTGCGGGGTGCAAATTTGCGGAAGGAACTGCGGATTTTTGAGGGTGCAAATTTGCGGGGTGCAAATTTGCAAGGTGCAGATTTGCGGGGCGTCAATTTGCAAGGTGCAGATTTGACTAAAGCTAATCTCAGTCACGCGAATTTGACTGAAGCATTTCTGGGAGAAGCAAATCTGACTCAGGCGAATTTGAGCGAAGCTATTTTAGAAGGCATATTTTTGACTGAAGCAACTTTGGTAGAAACAAATTTTTCTTGGGCTGTAATGACAAATGCTAAGTTGGAAAGATCTGTGTTACTTGATGCTGAATTGGCTGGCGCTAACTTGCGGGGTGCATTTCTTACTGATGTTAAGTTAAGCAATGCTAATTTAATTATGGCTGACTTGAGTAGAGCTAATTTGGTGCGGGCTGATTTGAGTCGAGCTAATTTTAATCAGGCAAATTTGAGTGAAGCTGATATGACAGATGCTTACCTGGCTAAAACAGATTTGCGGGATGCAATTTTGCACCGCACAACTTTGATTAGGGCAGATTTGAGCACTGCTAATTTAGTAGGTATTCAGTGGCGCGGTACAATTATGCCGAATGGAGAAATTCACCTCTAATTACTTGTAGTAGCAATTTAACGCTTTCGGCAAAATAGTTGATTTAATTAATATTTAAGGCAATTTCTTAGAATAAAAAAATAGGAGAATGCTGTGTTAACTCCAGGAAAAATTTTACAAGAACGTTATCAATTGCAACAGCGTTTAGGACGCACGGCGGTCGGTCATCAAACTTGGCTAGCAGTAGATTTAGAGTCTCAAGAACCGGTGACACTGAAAATGTTAGCTTTTAGCCCGGAAATGCAGTGGGAAGAACTCAAGCTTTTTGAAAGAGAAGCAGAAGTTTTGCAGGCGCTAAATCATCCCCGCATTCCTTGCTATCGAGATTATTTTTCCCTGGAGCGGGAAGCGGGAGCAGGATTGCCTTGGTTTGGGTTAGTGCAAGATTATATTCCTGGATTTTCACTTCAGGAATTATTAGAAAACGGTCAGGGTTTTTCGGAAAATAAAGTACGTAAAATTGCCACTGAAGTGCTGGAAATTTTAATTTATTTGCATGAATTAAGCCCCCCGGTTTTGCACCGAGATATTAAGCCGAGCAATTTAATTTTGGGGGAAGATCAGCACGTTTATCTAGTAGATTTTGGCGCTGTGCAAGCTCAAGCAGCGGTGACAGGTGTAACGTTTACAGTGGTAGGAACGAGTGGCTATGCACCGTTAGAACAGTTTTGGGGGCGGGCGGTGGCGGCTTCGGATTTGTATGCTTTGGGTGCTACTTTAATTCATTTGTTAACGGGGGCGACTCCTGCGGATTTACCACAGAAAGATTGTCGGATTCAGTTTAGCGATCGCGTGAGTGTGAATCCTAGTTTGGTAAGCTGGATTGAGAAGATGACGGAAATCGGGTTAGAAAAGCGTTTCAGCAAGGCTAGAGAGGCTTTAGCAGCTTTGAAATCGGGAAACATACAAGGGGCCAATCTTCAAATTACCACTGTTAGGAAAATTGCTAAACCGCCTCACAGTCTCATTCAAGTTAGCAAATCAGCGACGGAGTTAAACATTAAAATTCCGTCTACTTTAGTCAGCCAGCCTTTTTTAGGTGCTTGTATAGGAATATTAATTATACTGCTATTTGTGCCGATGATGTTATTAGTTTGGAAAGTAAATTCCCTTATGGGATTAGGATTGTTTACGATTATAGCAAGTATCTTAGTTAAGATGTTGGGCAATGGTAATAAAATTACATTTAACCGGAACTACTTTAAAGTGGAACATCAGATATTTGGTAGGAGTTATTTACAACAAACTGGGGAAATTTCGGAAATTTTGGGTACTTTTATATATGCCCTGGCTGAGGGAAATCAAATCAGGATTCGTTCAGGTAACGATATGGGAACTTACTTTTATATTTTAGCAAAAAATTTACAAGAGGTTGAGGCGGCTTGGTTAGCGCAAGAAATTCAAGATTGGTTAAATTTAAGATAAGTAAATTTAGTAAAAAACTGCGATCGCTCAATGATGAGAATACATGAGGCACTCAAATTAGATTATGGCAAATTATAGGATTGTTTTTTTGCTCAATACTTTAGCTTTCCTGCTAGTAGGGGTGGTAAGTTTGGCCTTAAATGGGTTTGGTTCTTCGGTAAAAGAGTTATTTTTTCCGCCTTGTCTTGCGACATATCCGGGGGCGGGTTTCTTTTTTATGATGTTCCAAATGTTGTTTTATTTGTCTGTAATGGTGTGTGTTTTTAGTTTTAGTTTGCTAAGAACTACTCAACCGAATCGTCCTGAAAATCAGTTTATTTTAGCTTCAGCGGTAGTTACGGGATTTTTCCTATTTAATGAATTTTTTCGCACCCATGTTCACCTCGGACGCGCTGGCTTTCCTAAAGTTACAATAGTTATTATCTACGCTGTTGCTGCGGCAGTTTATGGATTAACTTTTAGGAGGTAAATAAAATCAACGCCATACTTTTTGTTAGTAAGTGGCGTTGGTTTATTATTTTTGGCATTTTTTGCGGAAGCATTGCCCTGGAAAGATGAGGCAATTTCCAGCTTGCTTGAGGGTATCCCCAAGTTGTTAAGTGGGGTAAATATTGCGCTTTATTTTTGGTTTGTTTGTAAGGGTTTAATACTGCGATCGCTCAAGTTTTCTAACAAGAAATCTCCTCTCGAATTAACTAAGTTTAATTAGAGCGGGACGGGTTTAGGAGATCGTTAGTTTTAGACATAGACAGTTGCTAAAACCCGCCCTTACATGATTGTAGAATCCGTTAAAACAAAAAGTACCGCTGAGCCATTGGCAAAACTGTTGCCGGTTCGCAAGTTAACAATTCCCCATCCGCCCTCACTTCATAAGTTTCTGGATCGACTTCCATTTGTGGCAAATAATCGTTGAGTTTCATATCTCTTTTACTAATTTGCCGCGTCCCGGAAACTGCTACAGTGGGCTTTTGTAAACCGAGCTGTGCGGCAATACCTCGATCGCGCGCAGCTTGCGAAACGAACGTCAGACAAGTCGCCCCAATCGCACCGCCAAAACTCCCAAACATCGGCCTCATATGCACTGGTTGCGGCGTGGGAATGCTGGCGTTAGCATCTCCCATCTGCCCGTAGGCGATCGCCCCTCCTTTAATTACCAGTTCCGGTTTCACCCCAAAAAAAGCCGGCCGCCACAAACACAAATCCGCCAATTTCCCCTCTTCCACCGAACCCACATACTGACTAATTCCGTGAGTAATCGCCGGATTAATTGTATATTTTGCAATGTACCGCTTCACCCGAAAATTGTCGTTAATCCCCTCTGTTTCCCCCCCTTGGTAAGGGGGGGTTAGGGGGGGTAAATTTCCCCGCTGCACTTTCATTTTATGAGCCGTTTGCCAAGTCCGAATAATTACCTCTCCAACTCTTCCCATCGCCTGCGAGTCAGAAGAAATCATACTAAACGCACCTAAATCGTGCAAAATATCCTCAGCAGCAATAGTTTCCCTTCTAATTCTCGACTCAGCAAAAGCGACATCTTCAGGAATGCCCCGATCTAAATGGTGGCAAACCATCAACATATCTAAATGTTCTTCTAAAGTATTGACAGTGTAAGGGCGAGTCGGGTTAGTTGACGAAGGCAAAACATTAGCTTGACCGCAGACTTTAATAATATCCGGTGCGTGTCCGCCACCAGCACCTTCGGTGTGGTAAGTGTGAATAGCCCGATTTTTAAATGCGGCAATTGTAGCTTCTACAAATCCCGCTTCATTGAGAGTGTCGGTGTGAATTGCAACTTGCACGTCGTACTCGTCAGCGACACTCAAACAAGTGTCAATTGTTGCTGGCGTAGTTCCCCAATCTTCGTGGAGTTTCAAACCCATTGCACCGGCAAAAACTTGTTCGACTAATCCTTGAGGTTGACTGCTATTTCCTTTACCTAAAAATCCTAGATTTACCGGGAAAGCGTCGGCTGCTTGCAGCATTCTGTACATATGCCAAGGCCCGGGAGTGCAAGTAGTCGCGTTTGTACCCGTTGCAGGGCCAGTGCCGCCGCCGATCATTGTAGTGATGCCGGAGGCGATCGCCACTTCTATTTGTTGCGGGCAAATAAAGTGAATGTGACTGTCAATTCCCCCCGCCGTAAGAATCATCCCTTCACCAGCAATTATTTCAGTACCAGGCCCGATAATAATATCTACCCTATCTTGAATGTAAGGATTTCCGGCTTTACCAATTTTGTAAATTTTGCCGTCTTTAATACCGACATCTGCTTTAACAATTCCCCACCAGTCTAATATTAAAGCATTAGTAATTACCGTGTCAACTGCACCGTCCGCATTAGAAATAGGCGACTGTCCCATGCCGTCGCGAATGACTTTGCCGCCGCCAAATTTAACTTCATCCCCGTAGGTTGTGAAGTCTTTTTCAACTTCTATGAATAATTCTGTATCGGCTAATCGGACGCGATCGCCTGTAGTCGGTCCGAAAGTTTCCGCGTAAGCGCGGCGATCCATTCTGTAACTCATGCTCGCTCCTAATATTTTTTTAGTTAGCAGTTGAGATTAACTTTAATTATACTATGTGCCGAGTTACTCAATCTGAAACGAGTTAAAAAAAATGCAATTTTAGGCAACTTTTAAACCTAATAGGCATCAATTCTTCCCGATCTCAAATCGAAAATCGTATGAGGGGGCAAGTTTACTCCAGCATTTTCTTGATTTCCCTTTTCAAAACCTCCACATCCACCGTCATATCCATGCCAATTAAACTCCAATCTTCGGATTCATTGCTGTCCTCAACCATACGGGAGTATTCTAATCCCAATAGCTGGCAAATGTAATAGAAATATGGCGGAGTGTAGCCTCCATAAAAGCATTCCAATACTTTCGTTCCCGGCTGACACCACAGCAAATTTGTAAAACCAGCCCCGTGAGGGCCAACAACCACCGCTGCTTCTGCAAACAGACGAATTTGTTCATCAACAGTGCGCGAGATATCTTCCAAAATTTCAAAATCAAATTCTTTCAAAACCTCTCGCACTTGTACTTCATTTTTAACCTTGCGCCGGCCGCTTCTAGACAGATAAAGCTTTCTATAAGGTTTTACCTTTTCCTTAAGACAGAACTTTTTCCGCAAAAGCTCTATATCGTAAGGACTGGGAAAATACCAGTCTTGATTGTTTCCCACCACCGCACTTTCTGCATGATATCCCGTATCTCTAGCCCGAGTGTCGATTAGTGAACTTTCAGAAATACCGAGTTTCGTCATAAAGCCCAACTCAAAATCAGTATGCCGTAAAGGATAACAAATTTTAGCTTCTTGCCAAATTTCCTTACCTAAAGCCTCCTCAATTCGGCAAAGTTTAGCCAGCACAAAAATGACATAATCATAATAACTGCACCACAAATGCGACCAAGGAGCAACTACCAGCGGATAGGTAATTTGGTTGGGTTTGTAAGGCCATTCCAGAATGCCCGCACCGCTAATCCGAAAATCCAAGTCTAAAAGCAACTTGTTATTCAGCAGCGTGTTGCCAGACGTACAAATAGTTAGAGAAGTTATTTTTTGATTCAGGGAAATCTTCCACACATAATCTGGGTCAAAAGACACGGTTTTTTCCGTGGCAAAAAACCGAGAAGGCACTTTATTTACCGAGGTTAATGCGGGTATATTGATAGGTGGGTGCTGCTTTTTATAAACGATGCTGTCATCTAACAATTTGATGCTGGTGCGCCGATCTAACGGGGTTCTCCAGACACGCCTGGATGTTTCCAGCAAGCTCTGCTTCAATGCCTGTTTTATCTGGTCAACTAATTTTGGGTTCATCACGCACTTTTGCTGTATATCCTTGCAGTTTTAATAACCACGCTATATCCCAAACAGCAGATTTTAACTCGCTCAAAAGTCTGAGATTGAACTAACAAAAGAAAGCCAGAAGGCACTTATGCAGAAGGCAGAGAAAAAGTTTTGAGATTGCTTTGCCACTCTCCATGCGTAGGGCTGGAAGTGATACCATTTTCGATTGGGGATTGGGGATTGGGGATGGCCGATCACTATCATGGTGTGGATCTTGACTGCAGTTGTTGCATTATTTTTTGAAACTGGTATGACTTTTAAGTTAAAAAGTTCCAAATTCAAAATTCAACAATCGTGAACTACCTTCTGGCTTCATACTTCAGCATCCAGATGACCGTCCACTTTTCCATTAAAGCCGTAGACTTGACGGCTACCAACAAACGGTACTAATTGAACTTCCCTTTCATCTCCCGGCTCAAACCTGACTGCTGTACCTGCTGGGATATCCAACCGCATTCCTTTTGCTTGTTCTCGATTAAATTCTAAGGCTTCGTTTGCCTCATAAAAGTGATAGTGGGAACCGATTTGAATGGGTCTATCGCCCGTATTTGCTACCAGCATCCGCACCGTTGGGCGATCGGCATTTAATTCTATTTCGCCTGCTGAAACAATCATTTCTCCTGGAATCATTTTTTCCTCCTCTGAGTATCTGTGGTTGATTTTTTAACGGATCGGATCGTGCACTGTTACCAACTTAGTTCCGTCCGGGAAAGTCGCCTCAACCTGGACTTCATTCACCATTTCTGGTATCCCTTCCATCAC
Source organism: Microcoleus sp. Pol7_A1 (assembly GCF_036701085.1). Lineage (NCBI taxonomy): Bacteria > Bacillati > Cyanobacteriota > Cyanophyceae > Oscillatoriales > Microcoleaceae > Microcoleus > Microcoleus sp. Pol7_A1. The sequence goes on along the minus strand of NZ_JAUBQD010000010.1, from coordinate 70,256 downwards.
ATCTTCCCGCGTCAGAAGAGTTGTCCCGTAACTCATTAAATCTGCGACGGTGAGACCATCTCTTGCTCCTTCTAAAATCGCGGCGGAAATGTAGGCTAGTGCTTCTGGATAGTTTAATTTTAAACCTCTTTGTTTCCGGCGCTCTGCTACCAGGGCGGCAGTGAAAATCAGCAGTTTGTCTTTTTCTTGGGGGGTGAGTTGCATTTTTATTCGGGTAAGGGCGATCGCATTATTTGGTTATGATATCGTTTGCGGTTGTTTCTGAATGATTAAACCGCAAAGGGCGCAGAGGGCGCAGAGGAAGAGAAGAGAGAGATGAATAATCTAGTTAGGAGGGCAACTATACATTGAAACTCAAAGATCATCCTATTTTATCCAAACTCTGGGCAAACAGCAAGGGCGTTGTGAAAAAGACAAGCGCAGCAACTGCCAAATGCTGACAAACCAGTCTCTAGCTGCGGTTGTGGATGTACCGCGATATCGGCACAGCAAACCGTTAGGAATACGAGTCACGCCGACGGTGGAATTACCAGGATAAATTGTTGCCTCACATGGCAAATTTCGCACTTTTTCCACGAGTTCTGTGGTTACGGGTTCGCCTACCCAAGCGAGGGTGGCGACTACGGGTTTTCCTGCAAAACCGTGAGGACTTTCGAGCATTTTTTCTCCTCCTTTGAGCAATTGTCTGTCAATCCATAAAGGGCTGTTTTGTTGCCAGACTTCGGTGTGCGATCGCCATTCTCCCGACAAGAACTTTTCGCCCCTAGCACTGCGTCCAAACCTAGTAATTTCCCACAGTAAAATCCTCGCTGTTGGTGCTAATTCTACCCGCAAATTTTGCCGATATATTGCGCCGTCAAAAACAATTGTTTCTTGTGGAAGCCATTCTAAATTAGCACCGATATCTAGTTGAATGTCAATATTTTGTTGTGATTCTAGTCCGCTGCTGCGATAGATTTTACCAGCGGCTGCCGTGGTAATCAAGGCTTTGGCGTTGGGTTGGAGGTGAAAATGGCTGGAAAGTCGATCGCCCCCGACAACTCCCCCAGCCGTGTGTAAAATTACGCTGTGACAAACGTCTTTCCCTTCAGGATAAAACGGGCGCTGCACCTTCAGCGGTGCTTGCATTTCATTGCGAATAATTTGAGTTTTGCCGTTGCGGTTGGCGTAGGTTAAATTCAGGTAGCCGTGCCATCCATTTTTAACATTATCTGTATTTTGTGCGATCGAAGTTTCAGTCACAGATTTTTGAAATTCAAAACATTCACTATCAAAAACATACCACAACTGCCGCGCAGCCCGGTTATTTTATAAATAATGATAATCGTTATCTAAAATATTTTTCGGATCTGCACTGATTAGTATAACAATTTACATTTATCAAGCATCTGATCGGGGAAGATGCCCATACCATGTAAAAATTAGTAACTAGAGGAGTGCAGACTATGCCTCAAGTTCTCTTCAAAGTTGATTTGACCAAACCGATGTCAGAACAGGAATTAGTCGGTCACAATCGCTGGCATCCAGATATTCCAGCAGTAGTTTCCGTCAATCCCGGCGATGTATTTCGCATCGAGTGCAAAGACTGGACAGACGGACAAATTAAAAATGACGACAATCCCGACGACATTCGCGATGTAGACTTAACAGTAGTTCACGTTTTGAGCGGGCCAATTTATGTTAACGGCGCGCAACCCGGGGATATTTTAGTAGTCGATATCCTCGATATCGGGGCTTTGCAAGGGGACGAATGGGGTTTTACGGGAATTTTTGCTAAAGAAAACGGCGGGGGTTTCTTGACCGAACATTTTCCCACTGCTGCTAAAGCAATTTGGGATTTCCAGGGAATTTATACCGCTTCCAGACACATACCAAAAGTGCGGTTTGCCGGGATTACTCATCCGGGTTTAATCGGCTGCGCGCCTTCTCAGGAATTGTTGAATAAATGGAACAAACGGGAAGCGGAATTAGTAGCCACAAATCCCGACAGAGTGCCGCCTTTAGCAGAACTGCCGAACCCCAAAAATGCAATTTTGGGGTCGCTGGAAGGGGCAGAATTCGAGCGAGTTGCGGCGGAAGCGGCGCGCACTGTTCCTCCCCGGGAACACGGCGGCAATTGCGATATTAAAAATTTGTCGCGCGGTTCGAGAATTTACTTCCCGGTGTATGTCGAAGGCGCGAAACTTTCGATGGGAGATATTCACTTTTCTCAAGGAGACGGGGAGATTTCATTCTGCGGGGCAATTGAAATGTCGGGGTACATCGACCTCCACGTTGATATTATCAAAGGTGGCATGGATAAATACGCAATGGTCAACCCGATTTTCAAACCCGGGCCGGTGGAACCCCGCTATTCTGAGTACCTCGTTTTTGAAGGGATTTCTGTTGATGAATTTACGGGTCAGCAGTATTATATGGATGCCCACGTTGCTTATCGACGAGCTTGTTTGAATGCGATCGAATATTTGAAAAAGTTTGGTTTTACCGGAGAACAAGCGTATTTGCTATTAAGTTGTGCTCCTGTTGAGGGTCGCATCAGTGGCATTGTGGATATTCCCAATGCTTGCTGCACTATTGCTTTACCGACAGAAATTTTCCAGATGGATATTCTGCCGTCTTAATTACAGGATTTACGCACAGACTAGCTTTTGTAGGGTGCGCCGAAGTGCACCTTACCCTCACAAATAGTCTAAAAATTGCTTTCTTGCGTAAGCCCTCAATTAGTAGGGCGGGTGCTGCCCGCAGCCTACTCCTTTCGTCCCAAATCTACAATCAAAAATTGATATGCCTCTTTACGATTTTAAGTGTGAAACTTGCGGCATTTTTGATAAGTGGCGCCCTCTTGCAGAAGCAGATACACCGGTGCTTTGCCCGAGTTGCGAAACAGTTGCTAAACGCCTCTTTTCGCCGCCGATGATTCTAACTGGAAAGCTGCGGTTGAAAGGTCAAGAACATCGGGAACCGCAGGTAATTAAGCGTTCTGAGGAACCTAAACCGCAGCGGAATCGCGAACACCGAGGGGGACGACCTTGGATGATCGGTCACTGATCCAGTCCGACCGTCAGGCAGGGGTTGAAACCCCTGCCTCGCAGCTCGCATTCGTCTAAAAAAGCAGCAAAAAAGGTCAAAAACTATGCCACAAAATTTTAACTATTTTGTACTTATTTTTTTGCTAAAATCACATAGTCATCAAGTGCATAATTGGAGTCATAATGTAAATTAAAGTGCTAGCGAAAAAGTGGACTGATAAATTCCTTGAGAGGTAAAGTTTCTCTAGCAAACTTTGGGTTATTAGGATGGGATTTCCTCTATAAGTTGAACTTAAATATTTATACCAAACTAATTTTAAGCCCAGTTGATCTACAAATTGTTGTACTACATACATAGCTCCTCTTGGCAATCATCAACTCGACGAACATTGTAGGGTATAAGCCAATTTTTTTATTGAATATTTAGCAAAGCGTAACCCGAATTATTCAGGCTGTTTGTAAGTATATCCTTGTAAATTTGAAGGATTTTTTTACTATCCTCATCGTTAAAAAACAGTGAGAAATTACTATAAAATCAAACCATTTTTTCGGCAGTATTTTAGATTGATTTGCCCCATCAAAGATACTAGAATGGCTTTTTTCCGTGAGGCTATGAATGCCCATTTTTGTGACTTGACTATGCCTGAGTTCATTCCTCTCTTTCCGACCTGAATCCTTATATGTCCGTGATGTCAGCCACGGCGAATATGCTGCTCGCATTCACAGGGCTGGGGTTGTTCAATGTTGGCGATCGCAGGCAATTTTGCCTTCAATTTGTATCGCGATCAGAGCTTTCAAAATCTTGCTCAAGATCAAAGTTTGTCGTTGCACAATTAAGAGATTATTTATGCTACCATAGGAACAGTCCCATATTTTAGATAACACAAAAGCAAGCCAATTGATAGTTTGAGCATTTCTTCAGACTTAGAATAGCAAAGAGTTCGTCGGTCGAGGAAGTCTGGCTTGCGGAATGTCGCTCGTCGAGTATTCTCTCCCTCAACTCGTGTCATATACGTTTTCGAGATAATCCGGTCGCAATCGTTAATAAATTTGTCATAAACACAGCAACCATTAGTCACCTAAAAAAATATTTTCATCCCCTAACTATTTTCCACAAATGCTTAAATGTCTCGGCACTTCTGTCTCCTAAAACGAACGCTAAAATGCCTGGGACTCGCTTTTTGACAGCCGTCCACAACCAAACCTTATTTTTTGTTGAGCGACAAAAGTTGGAAGTTCATCTAACCCGTGCTACTTTGGGAATTTCTTCATAATCCGGAGCATCAGGTAAAGAAAAGCCCACTTGTTTAACCCAGTTAATAACTGTATTATGATTAACTCCAGTTATTCTTTCAAGAACCCGAAATCCCTGACCATTGACGTAAATTGTCAAGCATTGCTCCTTAATTGAATTTTGGTATCTTTTTGGCGAATAAAATTAAACGAATTGCTTTCCACAGTCACGGCACAAGTAGTTTTGTTTGCCGCGACGGTGGCCATTTTTACAAACTTTGTTTGATAGAAGCGTGAATGCAAATCATCCCTCTATTATGCAACGTCCAAAGTTGAGCTGGTTTTAATTTCAACATACTAAAGGCTGGTTTAGAATGAAATGTGCTGGCAACTATCACCTTCGGTACGATGCGCCCTCACTGCTATTCAAGATAGCTTCTAATAAGGGTTAGTAAGGAGTACCAGCAATGCAACTTAAACCAATAGACCAACAAGTTGTCGCCGTTGTAGGAGCTTCCAGCGGTATCGGAAGAGAAACCGCTATTCAATTCGCGGCGCGGGGGGCGAAGTTGGTCGTTTCGGCTCGTAGCAAACCAGGATTGGATTCTCTAGTTGATGAAATAAAGCAGATAGGGGGCGAGGCGATCGCTGTGCCTGCAGACGTAGCAGATTTTGAGCAGGTAAAAGCGATCGCAGACAGAGCCATCCAGCAATACGGGCGGCTTGATACCTGGGTGCATTTAGCAGCCATCAATCTCTACGCGATTTTTGAGCAGACAACACCACAGGAGTTTAAGCGCGTCATCGATGTGAACCTCATGGGACAGGTACACGGGGCGATGGCGGCACTGCCCCATCTCAAGCGCGAGGGACGAGGATCGCTGCTCCATGTCTCGTCAGTGGAAGGCAGGCGTTCGTTCCCATACCACAGCGCCTACGGGGCATCCAAGCATGGGATTGATGGCTTTTTGGAAGCAATGCGGCTTGAGTTGATACATGAGGGTTTGTCCAGCATCAATGTAACCAATGTCATGCCAGCCTCAATCAATACGCCTCTATTTAACAAATCCCGCACCAAGATAGGCGTAAAACCCCAAGGACTGCCACCGTTTTACCAGCCCGATATCGTCGTGGACGCTATCCTCTACGCGGCTTGTCACCCAACCCGTGACATTATCGCTGGAGGGGCAGGGCGGGCGATGGCTCTAATTCAGCGGCTCTCACCCCAATTAATGGATACCTTGCTGCTGCAATTCGGAGCGGGCTTTAAGCTGCAGAAAACCAGCGAACCGAAGTCCGAAGATGCTCCAGATAATTTATTTGAGCCGATCGCAGACTTCGATCGCGTTGAGGGAGATTTTAGCAAGCAATCACGGGCGAATAGCTATTCCACCTGGCTGGAAACCCATCCCACGGCAAAGTGGGGTGCGATCGCAGTTACAGTGCTGGGAGCCTTCGGGTTAGCCCTGCTGGCAGTGTAAGCCTTCAATTTGAATAGACTTATTGCAAAAGTGGGAACTTCTTAACAGAAAACAGGAAACAGAAGTGCCTATCCCAAACATTGGCAAGAAATCTAATTCTTATTGAGATGAAAAGACTCATTCGTGACACAAACTCAATCCCGAATAAGCGAGCCCGGGGTTGCCGCCAGCTTGGACGAGATGGCGACCAATTATTATCCTGTTTGGCATAACTCTCTCGATCGGCTGAGTGTAGGCTACGCGATTAATGCAATTAATAAAGATCGGGAAACAGCCCTTCTCCAAACGGATGAGGGACAAAAACAGCTATCGCCTGAAAATCGGGCGGTTGCCGTCACCGACGACTTGCTAAAACTCGGGCGTAAGGCGTTTTACTCGGAAACCTTTGGGAATGAAGTCTTTCAAAAGGATGCGGTTGGTGCTTTTGATAGCCCGATTAACCCTGTTACCCTTCAGAATTCTTCAACAAAATTTACCCAACGCCCGATGAACCCGGTTTAAACCAAACTATCAGGATGTCCGGTTAAAAGAATCACCAAGAATCGGATCGCCGATCGATAAAACTGATTTAGAGGATGAAAAATAATGCAATTAAAGCCCATCAATCAGCAAGTTGTTGCCGTCGTTGGGGCTTCCAGCGGCATCGGACGCGAGAGTGCTCTTCAATTTGCCAAGCGAGGGGCAAAGTTAGTTGTCTCGGCTCGCAGTGAGTCGAAACTAGCCTCCCTGGTGGATGAGATTCGGGGCTTCGGTGGTGAAGCAACGGCTGTAGTTGCCGATGTGTCGGTGTTCGAGCAGGTCAAGGCGATCGCAGACCGTACCGTCGAAGTCTATGGGCGGCTCGATACGTGGGTGCACGTCCCTGCCGTTGGCATCTTTGCCACATTCGACAACACCACACCCGAAGAGTTTAAGCGCGTCATTGATGTGAGCTTGATGGGGCAGGTATACGGTGCAATGGCGGCGCTACCCCATCTCAAGCGTGAGGGACGGGGGGCGCTGATCCACATCTCTTCAATGGAGGGCGTGCGAAGTCTCCCTTACCAAAGTGCATACTCCGCAGCCAAGCACGGCATTGAGGGATTCATCGAAGCTATGCGCCTGGAGTTGCAACATGAGAACATACCTGTCAGCGTGACGAGCGTGAAACCAGCGGTCATCAATACACCCTTCTGGAACAATGGCCTCACCAAGCTAGGCGTAAAGCCAGCAGGGATACCGCCCTACTACGACCCCAGGTTGGTAGCTGACGCCATCCTCTACGTTGCTGAACATCCAACTCGTGACTTCTTGGTTGGGGATGTGGCTAGAGCTCTAGATGCGCTACAGCGGCTCTCACCCGAACTGGCAGATGCCTTGTTGCTGCTTGTCGGCTTTCAGGCTCAACACACCAACGAGCCGAAGTCTCCAGACGATCGGAACAACCTTTACGAACCTGTCCCAGACGATACCAGAGTAGATGGAGACTTTAGCCATATGGTCATACCGAGCGTTACGGACTGGCTGGCTAAGAATCCGGCTCTCCAGTGGGGGGCGATCGCTGGTGTGATGGCTTTAGCTTTGCTGGCAACACAATCCTTCAACAACGAAAAGTGATTTTAGGATGAAATCAGTAACGGCCGTACATCAACAAATGTGAGTAGAAAGTGCTGCCTCATCAAATATTTAGGTAGATTTGAACGTTGCTGGGAGGGTAGCTAATCACAAATTAGCTTTATCTGTTTTATACTCAGGGTTTTATGGATGGACGAGGGAACTAACTTATCGATCTGCCATCTACGGCACTGCTGTAGAAGTGGTAGATCGATGCTATCCCTCATCTAAAACTTGTTAAAACTGCGGCCACGTTCAACTAATGCCACTTCAAGCGCGAGTATTTGTTTGTTAGCAGTGTGGCTCTAGTTGTAATAGAGGCTTGAACGGCGCTATTAATTTAGCTTTAATCTCACAATAAAAAGTAAGGATGCGTCGTTCTGAATAGAGGCCTGCCCAGTAGAAGGAGCCGACTCCCTACCGTGGAGCCAGAAGTAATTTTTAAGTGTACAAGATGTCGATCTTGTCCCTTTCATATCAATCTTATGTAGCAGACGTAAATATGTGGGGAAGCTGGTTCGATTTCATCAAGTCTGCAACAACTCCCGCAACACCTGCTGCGGCCAAGGCTACTCAAAATCAAGCCGAGTTGTGGCAGATTTACCTGAAGGGGCTGCAAAAGTTGACTCAGCTTTGGGCAGAATCATTACAGCAGTCACTAGAGAGCGAAACCAGAGCAGTAGGGGGTTACGCTGGAGGATTGATTGAACTCAGCAACCTAGCTTAACGTTAATATCCATCTAACAGTAGACAAAAACAGAGCTTCATTGATGCTAGTTTATAAGCATCTATAAAGATAAGCAATCGCATGATTAGGACGTAATTCAAGACCCCAAACTCAGCACGCCAGTGGGGTGTTAATTAAAGCGAACGTTGAACTGCAAGAGCACCTTAGCTAACAAGGAGAGAGGCTGTATGGCTCAAACAAAAAACGATTCAGAGATCTTGCCGGAGGATTTTAGTGACCCATCCGCAGATAACGCTTTAATCGAGCCGAAAAAAGACAGATTAGGATATGCACCCTTCGCCAAACATCTTGCAGACAGTATTTGCCAAATGAACTTTCCTGAAGGGTTCGTTATTGCAGTTTACGGTTCCTCAGGTTTTGGCAAATCCACACTATTGAACTTTTTAACGTACTATCTCAAGCAAAAGCCAGAGAGCGAACAACCTATTATTGTCCCTTTTAACCCCTGGTTTTTTTCTGGAGGCGAAGACATCACAAGGCGCTTTATTGGTCAATTACAGGCTATTTTGAGCCAATTTAAAGCTGTCCCCAAAGGCATCCTAGGTCGAATAACCAATCTGGCTAAAGCAGTTTCTGAAATTCCTATTCCTTACGCTCAAGCTAGCAAGGTACTTGTAAAATTATTTGACGATCAAGAAAAGGAAACTTCCGACTTAAAAGAAGAAGTCGAAGATACACTAGAAAAGCAGCATCCGCGAATCGTAGTAACGATTGATGATATTGACAGGCTCAGCGCTGAGGAAATTAGTCAATTATTTCATCTTATTAAAGCAATTCCGAATTTTACTAACGTTGTCTATTTGCTAGTTTTCGATCGAGAAGTGGTCATCAAAACTCTCGCAGATACACAACCTCTACCCGGACAAATCTATCTCGATCAGATTGTTCAAGCTTCTTTTGAGTTACCTCTTCCAGATAAAACCTCACTCCGCACGCTACTTTTTGAAAAACTAAATGGCATACTGACTGACGCACCAAAGCCACTATTCAATCAAAATCGCTGGGGCAATGTTTATTTACAAGGAATAGACCACTTTATTACCACTCCTCGTGACATTGCTCGTCTGACCAACATCTTAACCGTGACATACCCAGCGGTGAAAGGTGAAGTGAACCCAGTTGATTTCATTGCTATTGAGTCTCTGCGAACCTTTCGCCCAAAAATATATGACATAATCCGCAAAAATCCTCAATTCTTTGCGGGAAATGCGGATGCGAAAGGTTCTCTAATCCCGACATTGGACGAAATCAAAGATTTTCACGATTCCTGGGTGACTAAGTTTGAAGATGACGAGGATAAAGAACCAGTTAAACGGCTGCTATTACAGCTTTTTCCTAAGTTAGAAGCCGTTTGGCATAATACCTACTCCCGTGCACAAGATGAGTCAATATGGAGCAAACAATTACGGATTTGTAGCTTAGATATATTTCCCAACTACTTCCGTTTAGTCTTAACACAAGATGAATTCTCTCATGCTGAGATTAAAGCAATTTTTGCCTTGGCAAAAGATGCTAAGGCATTTGGGGAAAATCTTGTAGAACTCGCTCATCAAAAACGCTCTGATGGCACGACGCAAGTTCGGGCATTTCTTGAACGGCTTGAGGATTACCCTGAAAAAGAAATTCCTACCGATTGCATTCCTTCAATTGTGAAAGCTTTGTTTGATGTCGGCGACCAGCTTTTGCCTCCGGAAGACGAACCGCAGGGAATGTTTGATTTTGGCAATGACATGAGAATTGAACGCCTGATCTCACAACTGTTGCATCGGATTGACGAACAAGCACGGTTTGAAACTTTGAAAGAGGCAATATCAAACGGTAACGCCTTATCCATAATTGTGTACGAAGTAGCAGCCTTGGGTCATGAACAAGGTAAGTATGGAGCCGATGAATCTATCCCCGAAGAGGAATGGCTCCTGAGCGTAGAACACCTTAAAGAACTTGAAGGAATAGCCTTGAAGCGGCTGCGAGATGCTGCACAACAAAACTTCCTACTGCAATCCCCAAAGCTATCTGAGAATTTACACTATTGGCAAATTTGGGCAGGAGAAGAGGAAGTCAAGCAATGGGTTGAAAAGATTATTGAGGATGACGAAGGGCTAGTTAATTTCTTGGAGAATTTGCTGCCAAAAGATTTGAGTGAGGATGGGTCGAACGAAACTCAAAAAACAGGCTACAAACTTGACATTAGCTGGCTCGAACCCTATCTCGAACCATCCGCGATCGTTGAGCGAATGAGTAGTCTCAATGAAACGATCGACTTAACAGAAGATCGGAAAAATGCGATCGCCCAATTTATCCGAGAATATGAGATGCAGCAGGGAGAAAGCCCGGATTAGTCAAGGATTTAGGCGGTCGAATAGCAGTGCTAGAGCCTCGTCCGGTAATCCAAATGATGTAGAGGGTATGACGCAACTGATTGGCGACCAACGTTAGAAACTCATCGTTCAGGGAAGCAACCAGGGCTAGACCATAAATTTATTGCTATTCCTTTGCTTCAATCAGCTCTGTTGCTTGCCTGGCTGGGAATAGGGCGCGTATTAGCTGACCCACAGGCACAGAACGCTGCTCGCGAACAAACACCAAGGGCAGCAGAGCAAACAGTCGCAAGACGGCTGAGAGAGCAAACGCCGTTGGCAAACCACCAAAACCAGTCAGACTCGCGACATAGCCACCAACAGTGATGCCGATCGCCCCAGTGATTCCAGGAACCGCCGCCGCAATAGCAAAATAAATCGACTGATTGCGTAGCGGTGTCACCGACATCATCAGATTGCCGCTGCACAGGTCGATCGCTGCCCAAGTCGCACCGCCCACTATATGCAACAAGGGGAACCAAGCCCAAAGGAAAATAGAAGAAGTTCCAGATTCTAGCCACAGTAGAGGCGTCAGAGCCACCAAGATTCCCACCGTTATCATCAGTGGGCGATTGCCAATCCGGTCAGCCAGTCTGCCCCAGAACATCAGCATCAGCAAGTTAGCACCAGCTCCCAAGCTGTTATAGAGCGTTACCACGCTGACATCTAGGTTGAGATCCCCCAGTAAGTAGAGGTTAAAGAAGGGAGCGCTGATGTTGACCGCAAAGCTCCAGAAGCCTGTGTAAAGAAGAAACCTCAAAAAATTGGCATCCTGGAAGAAGCTAAAAATAGTCCCCCAAAGCGAGCCGCGGTCTGTATCCGAATCGACGGCCTGTAAAAGCTTTGGATTAACATCAGTCATCCAGAAGTGAAAGCCCAGACTGATTATCCCCAGCACGATTCCCAGAACCAAGACCGCACCGAAGCCCGATAGCGAGCCACCGGGCCACTTCGATACTGCTAGACCCAGAAGCGGCACAGCGATGAGATTGGTTAAGGTCACAACACTATTGCGAAAGCCAAAATACCGCCCCCGCAATCGCTCTGGTACTAACACAGCCATCCAGCTAAAAAAGGAAGCACGCCCCAAAGCTTCCATGATATTAGTCACCCAGATAATTGCCAGTGTCAACAGTACCAATTCATGTCCAGCCATACGAGATGAGCCCACCAACCAAATCCCTGGGACAATCAGCAACCACAGCAGCCGCGAGGAGCCAAAAATCAACAGTGAATACCAATTGCGGCTGTTAATGCGGTCTCCGAGATAGGCTCCCAGCGGTTGCAGCAAGTTGGTTAGCTGAGGAATTGAGGCGAGCAAACCAATTTCTACTGTACTGGCACCGAGATCCAGCAAGAAATTACTGAGCAACGCGCCGCCAATGATACTGGCAAAGACTGTAGCGAAGCCACCTTCGGTAGTTAATGCCTTGAGGCTTGTCCGAATTTCTCGCTTGGAAATTTTTTGAGGCGGCTTGGGAGGAAATACCGTCTCTGATAATGCCCTATTCTCTGGTTCGACTTTTAATACTAAATCTTTCTCGGTATGTTGAAAATCTTCAACTATTACTCCTTGCAAGTTTAGTAATCCTGTCAGTAGAGGATTCATGAGCGTTATTTGTAATATTCGCTACATTAACATAGGATAAGCAGAAAACCAATGCTCATTTCGTTATTTGTAACATCCCCACTAAGATAGATATGTAAAAAAGTTATTTAATAAGCAATTATACTTAAAATTATAAATAATTTTTCGGAAATGGCACAAGGCGGTTCTTGCCCCTCCAGTAGTTCATTGCAAGGAACTATGAATAAAAATCCCTCCCCGTTCAGGGGGAGGGTTCGTCAATTCGCCATCTCAAGACTAATTGGATGAGCTTGCTGGTGGACTTTCATCCTCAAGTTCTTCTATTAATGGTAAAGGTTTCAAAGTGGTGCGTCCTGCTTGAATAGCTGCTGCTTGACGCTTGAGTGTTGGGATCAGGACTCGCATTAGCTCACTCACAGGCACAGAGCGCTGCTCGTGAACAAACACCAAGGGCAGCAGGGCCAACACCCGCAGGACGGCTGAGAGAGCAAACACCGTTGGCAAGCCACCAAAATCAGTCTGACTCGCGACAAAGCCACCAACGCTAATTCCGATCGCCCCAGTGATTCCAGGAACCGCCGCCGCAACAGCAAAATAAATCGACTGATTGCGTAGCGGTGTCACCGACATCATCAGATTGCCACTGCACAGGTCGATCGCTGCCCAAGTCGCACCGCCCACTATATGCAACAAGGGGAACCAAGCCCAAAGGAAAATTGGAGCCGTTCCAGCTTCTAGCCACAGTAGAGGCGTCAGAGCCACCAAGATTCCCACAGTTATCATCAGTGGGCGATTGCCAATCCGGTCAGCCAGTCTGCCCCAGAACATCAGCATCAGTAAGTTAGCACCAGCTCCCAAGCTGTTATAGAGCGTTACCACGCTGACATCTAGCTTGAGGTCGCCCAGTAAGTAGAGGTTAAAGAAGGGAGCGCTGACGTTAACCGCAAAGCTCCACAAGCCTGAGTAAAACAAAAACCTCAAAAAATTGGCATCCTGGAAGAAGCTAAAAACTTTCGCCCAGGGCGACCTGTGGTCATCTGAGTCGGCGGCGTGTACTAGCTGCGGGTTGACATCGGTTATCAAGAACTGAAAGATCAGACTGAGTATGGCAAACACAACTCCCACAACCAAAACGATACCGAAGCCCGAGAGCGAACCACCGGGCCACTTCGATACCGCTAGACCCAGCAGCGGCACGCCGATGAGATTAATTAAGGTCACAACACTATTGCGAAAGCCAAAATACCGCCCCCGCAATCGGTCTGGTACTAACACAGCCATCCAGCTAAGAAAGGAAGCACGACCCAAAGCTTCCATGAAATTACTCAGGCAGATAATTGCCAATGTCAACAGCAGCAACTGGCGCGGCTGGATACGAGATGAGCCCACCAACCAAATCCCTGGCACAATCAGCAACCACGGCAGGCGCGACGAGCCGAAAATCAACAGGGAATACCAGTGGCGGCTCTTGATGCGGTCTCCGAGATAGGCTCCCAGCGGTTGCAGCAAATTGGTTAGCTGAGGAATTGACGCGAGCAGACCAATTTCTACTGTACTGGCACCGAGATCCAGCAAGAAATTACTAAGCAACGCGCCGCCAATAATACTGTAAAATACGGTTGCAAAGGCACCTTCGGTAGTTAATGCCTTGAGGCTTTTCCGAATATCTCGCTTGGGAATTTTAAGATGCGGGTTTGTAGTAAGTACCGGCTCTGATAATGCCTTATGGTCTGGGATTTCCTGAATGGCGAGAGAAGCCAGAGGACTCGTTTCTACTAAAATCTTATCTTCTTGTGGATGCAGCATATTCTCTAGGCAATATTTAAACGGTCGACCGGAACTACATTACTCCTTTGCTCAGAGTGCATTTCTAAAGACCAATGTCCTAAAAAATGCTTTATTTAAATCCTGTAATGGCAACCCCTTACCTGCTCGGCGTTAATTAGTAAACGCCATAAAGTATTTCAGAAATATAACCAGAACCTGTCCCAAACAGTCAGGTTTTTTATACAGAACTTATATAAAAATACTCTCTATTATAGTATAGTAGAAATTCAATAATTTGCAAAAAGTTTTTATAGGAAATTTTCATTTATTGTAAACAAACTTTAAGTTTTCAGTTACAATATTTGCTTAAAGTATTTTATAGTAAATCCTTAAAAGTTATTTCTCAAGATAGATGTCTTTGTCAACTCTGAGGATGGTGCAGATATGCTAGCTCTAAGGTGTTGGGAGTTAGAAGTTGAGCTCGTAAATTTCAACTCGACCGAACTTTCCTAGAGTGACTTCATCTTCAAGCGGAAGAATTTTTTTTAATGAGGATTTTAAGGAGTAGGCTCGATGCAACAGAAGCCAATAAATTAGCAGGTGGTTGTCGTTGTTGGGGCTTCGAGGGGCATCGGACTTGAGGTAAACCTCCCGTTTGTTTGATGAGGGAGGGGCAAAAGGAAGAGGTTGTCTCTGCTGGCAGTGAGGTGCGACTAAATTCCTTGATGGGCGAGATTTGTATCTCTGGCGGTGCGGCAACCCCTTTCGTTTCAAGATAAGTCGATCGCCCTAGCAGTACATTCCATTAGCTAGAGGAGAGGAAATGGAGCGCAGCTTAGGATGTTTAATAAAACAGGGAATTTTCTAGATAACGATGAGCTTATTACTAATAGATATGGATGGTACGCTCCGCGAACCACTCAGCGGACAACAATACTTCCAAGATCCCCAAGATCAACGGATTATTGAAGGTGCCGACATTGCCATTCGCGCCTACAAAGACGATTGGATAATTGCCGGCATCACCAACCAAGGTGGAGTTGCCGCAGGTCATAAGTCTATGCAAGAGTGCATCAAGGAACAGCAATATACGCTTGAGTTATTCCCAGAGTTGAGAGAAATCTACTTCTGCCCCGACTTTGAGGGTAAAAAGTGTTTCCGCGTCACTCGTCACAATGTTTATAACCACAGCCAAACTAAGTGGTCTGGACAGTATCGCAAACCGCGATCGGGTATGTTGCAACTAGCAATGGTCAGACACAAACACACCCCGCAAAATTCGCTGTATGTAGGCGATCGCCCCGAAGATGAACAAGCGGCCCAACGAGCAGGTATACCCTTTCAATGGGCATCGAACTGGATCGAGCAACATCAACAGGCGATCGTCCCCAACCTTACAGAAGTACAGTAATTCACAGGATAGTCATGGAACGAGAGATTACAGATAGCAACGGCATTACCTGGATATGTATTCAAGCCTATTCTGGGCTTTCCCAAAACGCAGAAAACCAAGATGCGGCTCAGGTTAAAGGGCAGGAGGATACCTACTGGGTAGTCTGTACGCCCAGTGGTGGCGCAAAGTCCGTGCGGCTCAAGCTTGAGGGCGAATGGGAAACGTCCTACTCTGACGAGATGTTGCTCAACGAAATTGAAGCACAGCAGGGGGTATGACTACAGCCAAACCAAGTGGTCTGGACAATACCGCAAATCGCGATCGGCTATATTGCCACGGGCAATTGTCAGGCACAAACACACTCCGCTTACCGCTGCTTCAAACGACTGCGACTTAAAGACCGACAAACAATCTTTAAACAACCGCCATCACCTGCAATCGAAGCTCTATAACGTTGCTTTTAGCTTTTCTTTAGAAACAGCTTCTGAAGTTTTTTGCCATTTAAAGAAACTGCTTGAACCATTGGGAATTTAGAAGTATTGCACGGATGATTCTGGCAGCTACGAGCGCTCCTTATCACAATACAAGCATGAAATCGGTAAACGAAAGACACAAAAATTTGAAAGAAAGCACTTAAATTTGAGGACAATAATCAAAAGGTTGTAGAGAAAAACTATCTGCTTTTCCCAGACAGAAGAGATGCACGCTCGGGGAATGCGATTATTTATTAATCGATATGAGTTTGGTGTAGCAATTTACTTAACAACAGAGCGTTAACACCACCATTTTTTTTGCAGCCCAACCCGCCGTTATGGTATTCTGTTCTGTGCAATTAACACTTATTGACTCAGCTACTTGCCGATAGCTGAATGATATTACGAGCGAGCCTACTGTGTTCATTGAGTCATGAAGCCGTTCGCGCATAAGCCGGAGTACGATCGTCAACAGAGCGGTGGAACTACAGGAGACCCCAAAAGCATGAATTCCAGAGTTTTGAGTTTCCTTGCTGCAATGCTCGTTTCCATATGCGTGGCGGTAAATGTCAGCTACGCGGTCGATGATGATGGCAACAACATCAAGAGCGCCGTGGATGAAGTAATCCGGCCAGTGATGTTGCAATACCGCATCCCTGGGATGGCGGTGGGGATCGTCACGAGGGGTGGGCACTACGTCTTCGACTACGGCGTGGTCTCCAAGGAGACTCGGAAGCCCGTTACTGGCGACACGCTTTTCGAGATCGGGTCGATTAGCAAGACGTTCACCGCTACGCTTGCTTCCTACGCGCAAGCCAACGGCGATCTCTCGTTGTCCGACAGTGCGAGCAAGTACCTCTCTTCCTTGCAAGGCAGCAACTTCGATCGGGTGAGTCTGCTAAACCTTGGGACGCATACGTCGGGTGGTCTCCCGTTGCAGGTTCCTGACGAAATTACGAACAACGACCAACTGATGGAGTATTTCAGGAACTGGAAACCGACCTACGCTCCAGGGACGTATCGGACTTACTCCAATCTGAGCATCGGGATGCTCGGCACGATCGCAGCGAGGAGCATGAACGAGGATTTCGTCGCCCTCATGCAAGGTAAGCTTTTTCCCGCCCTGGGAATGAACCGCACCTATCTCGACGTTCCCTCTTCGGAGAGCCAAAACTATGCACAAGGCTACACAAAAAATGACGAACCGATTAGGATGATGCCCGGAGTTCTCGCGTCGGAAGCCTACGGTATCAGGACTACAGCCGACGACACGATCCACTTCATCAAGGCGAACATGGGGATGCTCAACCTTAATGAAAAGCTGCAACGTGCGATCGCCGCCACGCACACCGGATACTTCAGGATCGGCGAGATGACGCAGGATCTGATCTGGGAGCAGTATTCCTATCCGGTCGCCTTGAAGGACCTGCTTGCCGGGAACTCGGTAAAGATAAGCTACCAGGCCAATCCGGCGATCGAGATCGATCCTCCGTCGCCGCCGAGGGACAACGTTCTGATCAACAAGACTGGTTCGACGAACGGTTTCGCTGCCTACGTCGCGTTCATCCCGCAGAAGGCATTCGGAATCGTCCTCTTGGCGAATAAGAACTACCCGATCGATGCGCGGGTGATGGTCGCCCATCAAATACTGAATCGGTTAGACACCGACAACGTGTCGAGAGGTACTCTCAACTTAAACTGAATCGCTCACGGTTCGCTCATTTTTTTCGAGGTATAGACAACTGAAACCAGTGCAAAAGAAGTAGTCCTTGTGAGACTACTTCTGCATCATATAATCAGTGCCAAAGAGTGCCGAAGAAATAATTATCCAGCAGTCAACATTAGAACACTTTCGCTACTTCCAGAAAGTATTCTAGTTACACACTAGCTTGAGCACTCGATGAACTCTGCGTAGTGATTTCTGCTGACTTCACAAATCCGCAGTAAAAAGCGAACGCAGCAGTAATGGCATTGAGCCAGATATTATTTCCAAAAAGTGGTGTCAGCCCGAACAAGGTATTCGCAAATGGCAGCAATCCTAAAATTGCACCTGCTGCATAAAGGATAGCGAAGATGCGATTGAACACAATTGACCCGCTTAAGCTAGTAAATGCAGCAATTCCCCAAACACCCACTAAAATGCCAATTGCATTATGAAAATAGTTGGTGGGGAATACGCCGAATATATAGCCAAAGCCAGGTCCGGAGGTAAAGTTCTCAGAGGGAACGACAAAAGCAGGCAGAAAGCCAGCCAAGCCAAGTAACAAGAAAAGGAGACCTAAAATCAGAGCACCGTAACTAATTGAGGAACTTGAAGATGTTGATGTTTTCATGGCAGTATTTTGATTTTCAAAAATTTTTGGTGTGGACTAAACAAGTGTTTTACTGCTGTTAGAGAAACACAAACAGCTTGTAACTGACAATTGAACTCCTAGCGAGCGAGGTGGAGTACATCCCGAAGAACGCTATAACCAGCCATATCCCAAAGAAGATAGGCGACAAAACCAAGCATTGCTAGACGACCGTTCCATAGCTCTTGCTGCGGGTTCCAACCAAAAATCCAGGCATTGCGATCGACACCGTTGTAAGCCGGAGTGACCGTAGGGACTCGATCAGTATTGATTGTTGAATTCGTTGAATTCTTCATAGTGAGTAGTTCTCAATGATGCTGTTTCGATTTCATGTTATCGGGTAAATTTGCTGGTATGGTCTACCATTAGACTTAATTTATATCTATATCTAAAGATTGGATTTGTAAGACTCAACTGTTAATAATATTGGTTCCTAGAAAGTATCCTTGTTTACCGAGAATATAGGGGAGGCAATCCCGAACTCTTACTCTTGATGATTGGCTTCAGAATCGATTGGAAGTTTAATAGCGTCAATACCGGGTAGCATTCCTTGAGCATCGCTAGCGGGTTCTGGATTGCTGTGAAGATTAACGACGATGACAAAAGCTATTATGAAATCACTTTGAAAAAATGAATACAGTCGCCTTTGCTTTACGCTCTTACCTGAGAAGGACGTTGTAAAAAGCACTAGCTGTTAATCTTGTTTGATAGAGGCAAGAGCCATCGCTATCTAACTTTTAATAACATTTCCGACTCATTATCTGGACTGCAAAATACTAGGAGAAAAGGAAATCGTGGCTACGCCAACCCCCCTTATCCCCTTATGCGCTATCGCTAACGCGCAGGCTTCGCCAATATGAAAAAGGGGGGCAGAAGTTGCTTCGCTTTTATTCAACAAAGGCTGCCGACCCAGACCCGATGATTGAGTCCGGACAGGTGGGCTTGGTTTGTGGAGCATCGAGACTTCCAGTTTGTAGGCGATTTGCTACCGCCACGGGAGAGTTTTTTTGAAATTCTTAATCGCCTGAAGAAGCAAATTTAGATACCCTATCAAGCGACTTATGAATATCAAAAAAATCGCCTCTAGGTTAGAAGAGCCGATTACCTGAAAGCTTATCAACCTACAGTTATTTCTTTTCATATTTTCAGATCGGCTTGCGATCGCACTTTCTTGCGTTCTTGCATACCACCGAAAGCACTTTCCTTTTTCACCTTACAAGGAAGGCTCACTATGGCTAATCGAGAACAGTTTGCTTATCTACTGCAAGATGTCATTTGCTCTCATTGGCGCGGGGAGAAAAATTCGCTTTTCAAAACAGGAGAAGCGAGGGCATCATGCTGAAGCAGAAAATCGACATCGCTTCGCAATTAAGGCGAAGGCACCTACTTGGAATGTTTTTGGTAGGCATCACTGGGGCGATTGGATCGGCCTGTACCACCAATTCTATGGAGAGAATTACATCAATGAGAACAGACAAACCACAGAATCAGGATCGGGCATCTGTAAACGGACGCCTGCTAGCACGACCAACGCAGCCTACGGAAACGGCACCAAGCGGTCTGCAACCGTTGGGACTTTCCACCAAGCGCGACGGACTCCTCTACGTGCCTAAAAATTACCAAGCTTCCCGACCCGCACCACTTGTGGTGATGCTGCACGGCGCAGGTGGCGACGCACGCGGCGGTCTGACTCCCTTCCAAAACCTCGCCGATGCCACTGGACTCATTCTGCTGGCACCTGCCTCGCGCCGCCAGACGTGGGATGTGCTCGTCGGTGGGTACGGCCCCGATGTCGCCTTGATTGACCAGGCGCTGGCGCAGACGTTCAGCCGCTACGCTGTAGACCCTACCCGCATTGCGATCGAGGGCTTCTCGGACGGGGCTTCCTATGCCCTAAGTGTCGGCATCACGAACGGCGACTTGTTCAGCCATGTCATAGCGTTCTCGCCGGGGTTTATGGCACCAGCTTCACAGGTTGGCGAACCGCGTCTGTTCATCTCGCACGGCACGCAAGACTCTGTTTTACCGATCGATCCTTGTAGCCGTCAGATAGTGCGACAGGTGCGGGGTGCTGGCTACGATGTGGTTTATCGGGAGTTCGACGGCCCCCACACAATTCCCCCTGCGATCGTGGACTCGGCACTAGACTGGTTCACGGCGTAGCAGGGTATTCTCGTACAATCTAAATTTGTCAATTCTCAATGAACACAAAAGGTTGAGCAACAGTTGCTCAACGTCTCTCGATTACGTTCGCATCAGTTGCTGAATGCGCTGTGGCTCCTCTCCCAGCCAATCTAGATTCTGAGCAGTGCTGTCGAAAATTGATGAAGTTTTGAATGGCTCAAACTCGCCGCGTGATGCGGCTTCTGCCGTTTTTGCTAAAAGCGATCGCACCTGCTTGTCATTCATTGGCTGGAACGTCCGCACCGCCTCAAACGCTTGATCGAGAATCTCCATGCTGTCAATTCCGGTAATCACAACCGATGTAGGTAGATTCAGCGCATAGTGCAGACACTCAATTGCCGTTACCGTATTTGACCGTAACAAAATCCCGTTTGCCATGCTTTTCATGCCAAGAATGCCGATGTCCTGTTTAACCAGTTCTGGCACAACTAGCTTCGCAAAGCTTCGGTAGTGTGCATCCATCACATTCAGCGGCAACTGAGCCGCATCAAACTTAAACCCATAACTGGCTGCAACTTCCAGCATATGCAGATGAATCTGGGGGTCTTTGTGTCCGGTGAAGCCAATATATCGGAGTTTGCCAGCTTCCCGCGCCTCCATTAAGGCGGCATTTGCCCCTTCTGGATCGAAAACTCGATGCGGGTCCTCGAACCGGAGGATTTCGTGGTGCTGGACGAGATCGATGCAATCAACTTGCAGCCGTTGCAGTGATTCGTCTAGCTGTCTTGCGGCTTCTTTCTTCGAGCGACCGTCAATTTTCGTCATCAGGAATACTTTGTCTCGGTAGCCATCGCGCAGAGCTTTCCCCATGCGAATATCGCTGACTCCACCGTTGTAATCCCAACTGTTATCCATAAAAGTGATGCCACGGTCGATCGCAGTCCGAACAATCCGGATACCCAGTTGCTCATCAACATACTTCAATCCGATGTGCCAACCACCCAATCCGATCACAGAAACCCTCTCTCCTGTGCTGCCAAGAGTTCGGTATACCATTTCTGAGTTTGACGTACTTTGTGACATCTGTTCTCCTTGTTTTGCAGCTATTGCTTAAGTGCAGATAGCTATAAGCAAATTCAAACGCAAGGAAACGTTTACAACATCTTGCTTGAGACACACTAGAACTGAGTATTGGCAATTTAGGAGGTGTGAGGTACATGGTTGAGTTGAGGCGTTATGCGATCGCAGATCGGGTGGCTGACGAGTCCGAGATTTCTATCGAGTCAAGCATACCAGTACTATCCGACTATGCTATCAGTCGTGCTGGAATCTACGAGGAGCATCCCTAGTTGTGATATACCTGGTAGATACCAATGTGCTGTTACGGTTTGTTGATCGCTCTCACCCACTTCATTCGGTTATCAGGGCGGCTATTCGGCAGTTACGTGGTGATGGGCATCAGCTACAAGTCACCTCTCAAAATTGGGTTGAGTTTTGGAATGTAGCTACACGTCCCATTGAGAGAAAAGGGTTGCTATTTTAACCGTTCAAAGATGGAAAAATTAAAAATATTTTTTTAGTGAATTTATGACAACATTGTTAAATAAGATTGCTCACTGTCCTCACGTAAATTTTTGTATTCAAAATCCGTCGGTTGAGCATCCATGTCGTGAGATTGTTTTTTCCCAGTCATCTTCTAGCCTGAACGAATACCAAGTACCTGAACCGTGGAGTGGACGTATAGAACAAGCTCCTATTTTATTTCTAAGCTCCAATCCGTCCATTAGCTCAGTTGAAGAGTATCCACGTTGGTCATGGTCAGATGATGCCATTGATGACTTCTTCAATAATCGCTTTGGTGGTGGACGCAAGGTATGGATTTTAGATGGCAGAAAATCACTACAAAAAGATGGAACGTATGGTGGTAGTGTTAACTTTTGGAGTGCGGTTCAAAAAAGGGCTATTGAGCTGTTTCAGCGTAATGTCACTCCAGGAAGTGATTATGCAATTACCGAAATAGTGCATTGTAAGTCAGTGAGTGAAATTGGTGTAAAAAAAGCGCAGAATCAGTGCGTTCAGAGTTACTTGAAAAAAGTCTTGGAAATCTCATCAGCACGGGTTGTTGTAGTACTGGGAGTGTCGGCAAGAGAGGCAATGCAATATGAGTTCAATATCCCTAAAGATGTTTCTCTGTTCGGACCGATAGCGATTGGCGACCGAGAAAAGCTGATTACTTTCCTTCCTCACCCAAGTGCGTTTGGTATCAAAAAATTTGCTAATTGTCTAAAATATGATGAACTTGAAAGCTTACGTGCATTTTTACGTTAGTCCAGATACAAAAGCAAAATCCTTCTAACTCTACACACAGATAGAGGAACAATGAACTTCATCTAATACTGTTGATAGTGACGATCGCGAAAATAGGCAGTCAAAGCGATGCAGAAGCTGGCAGTATTCGGTGGAACAGGGATTATTGGGCGCGACATCACTGAAATCGCTGGTTCAGGCGATGGCATTTGTGCCGTGATTCCAGAGGACTGAACCTCTTTAGCGGAGAGTTGTACTTCTACGTGTCCATGCGAGCCAGTTTCAACCTTTATCTGCTCCCGCACCATTTGCCTTCTCGCTCCCCATCTCATTGTTTTGCCGTGCCGCTTTGTCACTCAAAAAAGTTAACAGCGAAGGCGATAAAGATGAGTGGCTGTCTTTTCCAAAAGCGCGTTCAGTACCAATGCCACCTGTTCCAGGTAACAACCGATTAAACCAACCGATCGCAGTAGTAGAAAGCCCTGGAAAAAGAGCATAGAGTCTGGCACTAAACCAAGTCCAAAGTGGCACAATTACCTCTGCATCACCCCGTCGAAATCCAGCAATCGTCTCACGAGCAACCTTTTCGGCACTCGTCGAGATCAAGGGCAAGGAATCACCAATGCTGAACCAGGTAAACTCCTTGCGGTGCTGACCTTTGAACATAGCGTGGTCTATTACGCCTGTGCGGATGAAACCCGGACATACTGTTGTGACAGCAATCCCGTCCTTTGCCAGTTCTGTCCGCATCCCTTCAGAGAAACCGGTTAAGGCAAATTTGCTGGCGCAATACGCCAACATATGCGGGGAAACTACCTTGCCGCCGATCGAAGAGATATTAACGATGCGTCCAGCCTGTCGTTGACGCATTTCCGGGAAAACCGCATAAGTAGTGTATAGCGGTGCCCAGAAATGCAGCTTCATCAAGTCGTCGTAGTCCTCCATCGTCAATACGTCCATTGGCCCCACAAGGTCGGTGCCTGCGTTGTTGATGAGGATGTCGATCTGACCGAAGCGATCGCGCACTTGCTGCACCATCTGGTCAACCTGGGAGCGATCGGTCACATCATAGGGAACAGCCAGCACCTCTCCACCGCCCTGATCCAGCTCGACACGCGCCCTTTCGAGCTCAGCGCGATCGCGAGCACAAATTGCCAAACGCGCTCCTTCCTGCACCAACTGACGCGCCATAACCAAACCAAGTCCCCGAGAACCACCCGTAAGCAGCACCGTTTTGCCTGTGAGATCGTATTGACGTTCGCGCCACGATCGCACCACCCAAAGCGCGACGAACAAAGCGCCCACGCCAACTGCAAAAAGAATCAGAGGAGTCTGATTATTTATATATAAATTCATGGTTAAAACTCAAATGCTGATGTATTGTGAAGCGCAGTCTACCTTATTACCTGAACCTGATTTAGCAATCCTAAATCATTTATGAATTTCTTACTCCCTCCCCTTAGTAAGGGGATGTTTGGGGTGGGGTAAAAAATTTACTACTCATTTAGGATTACTATACTAAAACCCTAACATTCTCCTCTTGTCTGACTAAGAGGTTGTGATATTTGAGCTAATTCTGTGCCTAATATAGCAATCCTAAATCATTTGTGAATTTCTTACTCCCTCCCCTTACCAAGGGGAGGGCTGGGGTGGGGTAAAAATTTACGGATCAAATTAGCACTACCTATCTACCTCTTCTTGTCCCGCTTTAAGTTGTTAGCCACAGTTTTTTCGTCTAAACAGAAGTTGCCCTCAAAGGAGAACTTCTGTTTAGAAGCGGCTCTTATGGCGATCGCGACCTGCTAAAGTGTGGGAGCTAAAAAGCTATTTTCTTATTGCACAATCAGCTCCCCTCTCAATAAAAGCCATGCAGCCACTTACCGGGCAATGCTTTATCTTGTAAGGAGAGGGTTGGCTGTTATTGCAATTAGGCTGCCATTTCTTGTTGAATCTTGCTCTTGGCAGCTTTGAATTCGGTTGCCATTTGCTCTTTTTGCTCGTCGCTGCAATTGTCGTCAATCGCCGAGAACATGGTGAATTCTTCTTGGCGAATGTGGTCGCCAACCACATCCATCAGGTCTTTAATTTTCGATCTAAACTCGTCGGCATTAGTGGGGTCAATAGCCTTAATTTCATCGAGCATCTGCTTCATTTGCGCTTGCTCGTCGTACAGCTCTTGAGTGTTGTCATCGCCGTAGAACGATCGAACTTTCGGATAGACGACTTCTTCTTCAGCTTGAGCGTGTACCAACAAATCTTTATAGATTTGCCCGAAATACTCTTGAAGCTTTTGAGGGTCTTTAGTAGCTCCGATTTCGGTGAAGATGGTATTCACCTTGTTATGATCCAGCCGGATGAGGGTCTGGATGTTCATATCTTGTTTGTCAGTGTTTTGGGTGGCTATGCTGCCAACTACACCCGACAATGCAGCCACTCCATCTTGCACCCGTGCCCAGAGTCCCTGGTCAGCGTCTTTACCAGTCATTTCGCGGACACCCACGAGTTCGAGCATTCCTTTGAGTTGTTCTTGGTGAGCGCGACCCTCAAAATTGACGGTATTCAAAGGCCCAATTGCCACTTCAATATCAGCTCCAACCTTCTGAGCCGCTTTGTGAATAATGATTCCACTCATGGCTTGACCATGCTTGATGAGTTCGTGGTGCATGAGTTTCTGATAATACGTAAACTCATCGCCTGACATCATCTTCTCAAACTGCGGAATAAATATCTTGGTCGCAGCACTAGGTTCAGCTTGAATGCCGTATTGAACCATCACTGTCTCTATAATGCCCAGGTTTTTCTGGTCATCCTCAAGCATATTCTGGAGACGCTTGCGAACATCTTCATCAGGGCAGGCATCTATTAGCTTTTGATCGTTCGAGATAATTAAATTTTGAAAGGCTTTCAAGTCTGCCAATCTTTCGCCGATCGCAACCCGTTTTGTATCCTCTAATGTTGTAACCATGTTTAGTTATCCTCGGTTAAATAATCTGATCGATCTTTGTTGTTATCCGGTTTGACAGCCGATTTTGGCTCGGCATTAGTGGCAAATAAGGCAGTGTCTCGACCGCGTTATCTGCTGAGCTACCGTTCATCTCCCTCACCAACTTGCGCGATTTTCAAGAATCTTTTTAACGCGAGTCAGTTCCTTGATTTGGACTACCAACAACTTTGGGGGCAGCTCCAGGAGCTTCCGGTTCACTACCGGGATTAACGTCTGTACCGGATTGTTGACCTGTCATGCGATATGTCTCATCAACTGGAGTGTCACCCTCTTCTGTGGTCGGTATACTTGTTTGGGTTCCAGGATTATCTTGAGGGTCGTATTTTGCATCATCTTGCCGAGTGTCTGGAGGAGTATCTGATGCCATAATTTGCACCTGTTTTTGACTTTACTCTACAAGGCTATCATTCAGTTTCTAGTGGGTGTTCTATCCTTAGACATGACTCGTTCTACCACTAATTCTAGAGGGAACATTTAACAAAAATAATTGCATAAAATATGTGCAATCATTCTCGATCGGGCTTAACATTTGTTGTAAGCCCAACACCGCTGTAGAAAACCCGTACTTTTCCCCGTTGTATCGATTACCGTGTGTTGCCCTGTGCTTCGGTGTCCTGGTCACGGCGTCCCAGCAGGGTGCCAACAGCAGTAAGAACCTCCGGCACTGCGAGTACGATCGACGCGATCGAGCAAACCGTCGCAACTTGGCAGTATTCACAAAACGCCTTGTTCTCGCTCCACTCTTCACGAGCTAACTCGACATTGGTCACCCCGTCCAACACGAGCTTGATACCCATTGCAATTGGTAACAAAGGGTTGCGCCTAGCGCGGTCTAAACCGCCAGCAGCAGCCAGCCAAGCAGTGAGGGCATAATTAGCCACCATTATTGGCCCGTCGGGTGAGTTGAATTTGTTGTAAGCGTAATTAGAAGCGTCAACGCGGTCTGCATCGAAAAGCTTTTGTCCCGGCGGATCTGGTAGGTGATTAACGATGCCAGTCTGGTAGAGTGTGACGGCTTGTCCCATCGAACCCCCAAGCATAGATAAGCCGATAATCCATCGCCGACGGGTCATGTGAGGGTTCTGTCCTTTACGCAGCTCCTCACTCAGTTGTTTTGCGTCCATAAAGCGCAATCCTCAATAATAATAACGTATGCGTTAACGGTCACATCAGCCATACACGAAGCGGTTCACCGAAAATGAATAGGATACGCAATAGGAACCCAATTCAACGATGCGATCGTCCTGCGCTCAGAGTGTATAGATTTCTCATCATTTTATGGATTCAGTTTGATGCGTACCACTTACCTAAGAGGTACTTTAAATAAAGCGCTATATTTCAAGCTCTTGTATACAAAAACTTGAACTCGGTTAATATTAATAAGTCCTTTCTTTAGGTAGACCCTTAGACAAAGTAACAGCATTAAAGTTTAGTAGAGGGCTTTTTAGTGAATTAAACCTTTTTATAGGGAAAACGAATAAGAATTTTTTTCTTAGTGAAAACGGTTTCATCTTTAAAAAGCTCCCCAAGAGGTTATCTTAGAGAGCTTTGTTAGTCCTTCTAGCAGGTTTCTCAAGTCGATGGTTTCCTAATTACCCGATAAAAGGTCAGAAATCACTCTCTAGCTAAACTGATGGGATTCTAATCCTCAGTCGGCTTTTGTAATTTACGGCCTGCCAAGCATTTTGAAATAGCTTTCCCAAAATTGCTTCTGGGTTTCGATTGACAGACGAGCCACCATAGCCTGCAATTCCAGAGAACTCGTCACCACCTGTTGCTGAAATTTCAGGTTGTTAGCCACAGTATCGCCGACGTTGGGCATATTGGAACTTGGCATATTCGGCATCATTGATGCCCAGCTAGTGAAAATGCCTCTCTGCAATTCGCTTAACTGTCTTAGGTACTGTTCGGTGTTACTATTCCAATCCATCATGTTTTTCCTTTGATTGGGGTATTAAATACTGATTGTCTTGTCTGCAAACAATCAAGTTGATAATCAATTATAGCCTGTAGATTGTGCAATGGATAATAACTACGTTTTTTAAGTGCATTTGTAAATAAGATTTGTATGATAAGCAAGCTGTAATCAATACCTAATAGGCTTTACAGCTTGTCAAAAATACAATTCAACCCGTATGCAGTCGGCGCCATAAGGTTGAGTTATTCCCATGAAAGCTTAACTACTTATCGCTGTGCCGATTTTCAATTTTTGATTTTCGATTGCGAGGAGAAGTTGCTTCCTGATTCAGGCGTGTGGATTATCCAAAATCCCCAAATCCTGAAATTTGTAATCCACAAAATCTGTAATCCCAAATCAGCAAGCTCCCCCATTCATCTCTGGAACTTTAGTGAGAGGAACAATCCAAAATCTAAAAGCCCAAATCCCAAAGTCTTTGACTTTTGATTGAGCTTTGATAAATGACGAAAACTTCCTGATACTACTGACCGAATCCGCTTCCAAAAGCATCCCGCTTGAACTTGGTAGCACTTAATAACGCGAGAATTAAAAGATAGTGAGGATGTATGCAAGAAGCCTATATTGTCTCAGCATTACGCACGCCACTCGGTCGGTTTGGAGGTGTCTTTACGGACTTTTCCGCAGTGGATTTAGGGGCACACGCCATGCGAGCCGCTTTGGAGCAAGCCGGACTATCGGGTGACGCTTTAGACCTGTACATTTTTGGGAACGTACTTAGGGCAGGGCACGGACAGTTATTGCCCCGTCAGGCAGCTTTCAAAGCCGGAATACCGGAAACCGTGAACGGGTATGCCGTAGACATGGTGTGTTCGTCGGGAATGATGAGCGTGATGAACGCGGTCACAGCTATCCGCGCTCAAGAAGCCGAACTCATACTGGCTGGCGGCATGGAAGCTATGTCTCAGACTGGATTTTTCTTATCGCACCGAGCCAGATGGGGGTACAAATTGCTGCTAGGTTCGCCAGAGCAACTCACCGATATTTTGCTCCACGACGGACTCACCGACGCCACCACCTCGGAAACAATGGGAGAGCAAGCTGAACGGCTGGCAGCAGCTTACCAGATCACGCGCCCTGAGTTGGACGAAGTTGCCTTCTATTCACAAGCTAGGGCAGCGATTGCAACCGAGCAAGGTTTCTTCAAGAAGGAGATTGTACCAATTGAGATCAAAGGGAAGAAAGGTTCGCAATTCGTCGATAAAGATGAGGGAATCCGCCCCGAAACTACGTTAGAGAGCCTTGCCAAACTCAAGCCTGCTTTTGGGGAAAATGGAGTATTCACCGCCGGCAACAGCAGTCAGATATCGGATGGAGCAGCAGCGCTAGTCTTAGCAAGCAAAACGGCGGTGGAACACTACGGCCTTAAGCCAATAGCACGGGTAATTGGAGGAGCGTCGATAGGTGGGGAAGCTTGGCGATTCCCCGAAGTTCCGATCCTGGCAGTCAACAAGCTTTTAGACAAGCTCAAGATGAGAATCTACGATTTCGATCTGTTCGAGAACAATGAGGCGTTCGCTTTAAGCAGCGTGCTGTTCAACCGGACGCTGGGCGTTCCTTACGAGAAGCTCAACGTCTATGGGGGAGCGATCGCTTTGGGGCATCCCATCGGGGCTTCTGGCGCGCGAATCATCGTCACGCTGCTCAACGCCTTGCAGGAGCGGAATGGGCAGCTAGGGCTGGCATCTGTGTGTCATGGCACTGGCGGCGGTACTGCGATCGCAATTGAGCGGCTTTGATAAAGAAAAAGGGAAAAGTAAAAGGGAAAAATTCTTTTCTTGTTCCTTTTCCCTTTCTCCTCTCACCTTTTTTCTTCATACAGTGGAAGAGTGGCTTATGAAATCTTTGGGACTGGAAGATAAAGTCGTTTTAGTAACAGGCGGTAATCGAGGCATAGGAGCGGCGATCGTCAATCTGTTGCAGGAGTTGGGAACCCAGGTAGCTTACACCTACCGCAGCAGTTGTGAGGGTGAGCATGGGGCTTTGGCAATCCAAGGCGATGTGACTGACAAGGCATCAATGGAGGCAGCGGCACAACAAGTTGAACAAAAACTCGGGCCGATTTACGGGATTGTGGCGAATGCTGGGATTACCCGAGACAACTTCTTTCCCAAACTAGCGATCGAAGACTGGGACGCGGTAATCGACACAAACTTAAAGGGAGTCTACAACACACTGATGCCTGTTATCCCGAAGATGTACGAGCAAGGAGAAGGCTCTGTTGTCTGCATCAGCTCGATTTCAGGTGAGCGGGGCAACCTCGGTCAAACTAACTACGCCGCATCCAAGGCGGC
This sequence comes from Microcoleus sp. Pol7_A1, assembly GCF_036701085.1. NCBI lineage: Bacteria > Bacillati > Cyanobacteriota > Cyanophyceae > Oscillatoriales > Microcoleaceae > Microcoleus > Microcoleus sp. Pol7_A1. The sequence continues at coordinate 40,539 of NZ_JAUBQD010000010.1, read as the reverse complement.
TGTAATTGGTTTAACCAAGTCCCTAGCTAGAGAGGCAGCTCGGTACGGGGTACGGGTCAACGCTGTGTCACCGGGATTTATTGAGACTGATATGGTTAAGTCGGTTCCCGACAAAGTGAAAGAGCGTATTGTGTCTGAGATTCCGCTGCGTCGCTTTGGCAAGCCTGAAGAGGTTGCTTGGGCAATTGCGTTCCTACTCTCGCCGATCGCCAGCAGCTATGTCACGGGCGAAGTTCTCCGAGTCAACGGCGCTCATCACACTTGATGGCAATGGCGATCGGCACAGGCTCGAATATCCATCAGCAATAATTACACTTCATCATTTAGATAAAACTGGAGCCAAGCATGAAAACAGCGATTGAAGAGCGGCGAATCAATGTCAGCGGTTTAACCACCCGCTACTTTTCGGCGGGTAATGAGGGCTTACCGTTAGTGCTGTTACATGGAGATAGTGCCAGCGCTCTTGATTGGTCTTGGGTGCTTCCCAAACTGCCAGCTAAGCATCAGGTCTACGCGCCAGATTTTCCCGGTTTTGGCGAGAGTGCTAAGCCCAATCGCGAGTATTCACCAGAGTTTTTCAAACAGTTCCTGGTCGATTTTCTCGACGCGCTTGGAATTGAGCGGGCGGTGCTAGTTGGCAACTCGCTAGGTGGGCTTGTTTCCCTGCGCTTGGCGCTGTCCCATCCCGAACAAGTGGCGGCTTTGGTACTGGTAGCCAGTTCCGGCCTAGGTTACGCGGTCAGTCCGGCTTTGTCCCAGTTAACTTTGCCTTTGTACGCGGAGGCTGCAATTAGCTGGTGCCAAACGCCTCTTGGCGCGCAGCAGCGGTCTTGGTTAAGGACATCGCTGCTTTTTGCCCACCCCTCAAAGGTTCCTGATGTGTGGCTGGAGGAACAGGTGCGAATGGCGCAAATGCCTGGTTTTCTTAAAGCCACCGTGTCCTCGCTGCGTGCCCAGCTTAATGTATTTGGACAGCACCAGGTATTGCTCGACTCTCTAGGGCAGTTGCAGATGCCCACTCTTGTCGTTTGGGGTACTGATGATCTGGTTTTGCCAAAACAGCAAGGTCAAGATGCCGTCAGTCGCCTAAAGCAAGGACAACTCACGTTAATACCCGACTGCGGACACCTACCCCAGGTCGAGCGTCCCGAATTTTTTACCGAGGAGTTGAGTAAGTTTCTCGCTGGAGTTGGGTTTTAGCAAGCCCGCAATGTTTGAGCGGGAACTCAAGATATCACCTTGGGATGGTATTCTTCCGCCCCTTGTCGGAAGTAGCCTACTATAAAACCCCAATTGATAACCTATTTCTGAACCGAGCGAGAACTCATCCAGATCGAGGAATTTCCGGGATGGCCGGACGCAACTGCGCTCGTGTTTTCCAAAAGCAGCAACATCCACTGCGAGAGAGATGAGCTGATGTTGGAAATTCTCTCAAATCTAAGGCAAAGTCTGTCTCCAATATCCAGTCAAACAGTAAAGGAGCAATGAAAATGGTATCGACTATTGATGACACCAAGCGCCTTGCGATCGCCACAAAACTGGCAGATATGAAAGCGCTACAAAATCTGCTCATTAGTAACGAGGAGAAATTCATTCAGGATTGTAGTGATGATGAGATTCGCAAGCGCTTACAGGATATGCTCGCAGACGATCGCAAAAACCTGGGCGTTATTGATACTGCGATCGTTCAGTACGGTGTCCCGAGCGAGCTTAAGGAAACAACCCAGAAGCTCGTAGAGGAAGTTGAGAAACTCATGGAAGGCTCTGAGCTAACTTTGTTTGAAAAAGTATTTGAGCAAGAATTGCTCAAGCACAAGCAGACGATGACTGGGCTGCTAATTCACAAAGCTGCTCAAGTTGTTGGTGCTGATATTGAAGCTGCGATCGCTCCTTTAAATGCAGTTAACTTTGAAAACCGCGCTCATCAAGAGCAACTCAAAGGAGTTCTGGAAGTTCTAGGCGTTCGCGAATTGACAGGACAAGAGCCATACCAAGGATTGTGGGGACGGGTTCAAGATGCTGTCGCCGCCTTATCAGGCGTGGCGGGTAGTGTGATAACGCGCACCGATGATGAGATGAGTATCCGCGACCTCCTCCGCATGGATCATACTAAAGCCGATACCTTATTCGCGGAAATTTTAGGTGCTGACGAACCTCAAAAAATTGCAGAGTATTTTGGACAACTCTACAAAGATCTAAAAGTTCACGGTACAGCGGAAGAACAAGTTCTCTACCCGGCAATTCGTCCGTATTACGAACACACGCAGGAAATATACGAGCAAACCGATGAAGTGATGGAGATGTTAGATGAAATTAAGCCTTTAGAGCCAGCTTCATCTGAGTTTAAAGCAAAAATTGAGCAGTTAAGAACTGCGACGCGAAATCACATAAATCAAGAAGAAAAAGATATATTCACCATAATCAGAGACAACTTCAGCGACGAGCAGCAAAAGCAAATGGCTACCGAGTTCAAAACCGTTAAAAGCCAACTACAAGAGCAAATGGCTGATTCCACTAGCGTAACAGCAAACTCATCAAATATGAAATGAATAGCTAAGCAAAACTTAGCTAGATTTTGACATTTCTAACCATCAACTGAAACGTTTTTATCAAAAATTATTCTCGGACTTTGTGTAATTATGAACAATCAAATGACGTGGAAGTACATATTTCAACTCAAGGCTGCGATCAATTGGATCGAATCTCTGGCTTTGCTGTTTGCCTACCGATGGATTCGCGAGTTGCTTGGTGAGAAACCCCTCACCAATCCTGAGTATTTACAACTGTTTGTCGTGTTAGTATTTGTTATCGGAATTGGCTATTGGTGGGTCAGTCAGGACATCTCGCGCAATCGCGAAATTGTAAAACTGGGAATTTACGCCCAATGTTCCGTCTTCGTTGTGCTAGCTTATCAAACTTTGATAGGCAATGTTCACCCACTTTATCTAATCCCGGGTGTCATTGACCTGATCTTTGCAATTCTCTTCGGCCTGTTTCTCTACTCGTATGCTCGGACTAAACCGACTTTTGAGTGACCCTGTAGGACCCTTAACAAAAAACTTTCTATTGGGGGCTTAAAGAGGATGAAAAATTAGAGACAAATCTTTAGCTTCGTTCGCCCCCCCAAATAAGCCGATTGAGTTTGGCGATTCGCTTACGATAGGAAGGAATGGAAAATAAATAACTTAATGAATTACTCAGGTTGGGGTCAGGGTAAACGCATCTTAACTTGAACCCAAAATAGGCTACAGTTAGAGCCGACTAATTTTCCATGTAATTTGTTGTATTTTAGGGATACTATCAATAGCAAAAGGTTTTAGTAAAAGTGTAACTTTCCCACAAAAAAAAATCATTGCCTGAGCGTGAATATTTTAAATGCCAGTTTTTTAGAGCATTTTGCTAACGTGAAAGACCCCCGAATAGCAGGGTAAACGCATCTTGTCAATAACGAGGGGTTTTAGCACAATAACTAGGCTTTATTGTTGTTTATTGAGAACGTTTTTTCCACCTGTAGCGTTTTTGTCTATATTCAAGCGCTATATATGGGAATTTAAAAATTAGATGCGTTTACCCTGGCACTAATGACCCTAAATGGTTCGATGAATGGAGCAGCATTTAAAGTATTTATTGAAAAATGCTTACTGCCTCAGTTAGGGGCAGGAGCCGTAGTGGTAATGGACAATCTTCCGGCTCATAAGATATCAAAAATTGCACCTTTAATTCAATCTGTTGGTGCAAAAGTTCTTTATTTACAGCAGATTCCATGTATATTTGGTACACGAGATTCAGTACACAAGCCCAAAAAAATGAAAGCTTATTCGATCGAGTTTCGTACAAAAATAGTGAAAGCCTATGAACAAGGTGATACATCAGTCAGGAAAGTAGTCCAACGTTTTGATGTCAGTAAAGCGTTTGTGCAAAAAATCTTAAAACAAAAACAAACGACTGGTCACGTTCAACCCAAAAAACCGGGGGGAAGCCTGAAAAGTGTGTTACACTCGTCCACAACTAAATTGATCCAGATGGTGGAAAAATATCCGGATAGCACCTTATCAGAATATTGTGAATATTGGCTAGAGAGCTACCAACAATCGGTCAGCTAAGCGTATGATGTGGATCGAATTAAAAAAACAAAATATGACGCGAAAAAAAAGACAATCCGGAGTAGTCAATCTGCCACCGACCGAGTGCAACTTTTGAGGTGTTCCTTCTTGGGATAAAGTGAAAAATATCGACCAAGAAAACCGGGCTTTTTTTGATGAAATGGGCGTTTGATTGGGGTTGACACGAACCCACGCACGTTCGACATATGGTAGTAGAGTCTACGATTTAAAAGCATTTTATCGGGGGCCAAAGTCACAGTTATTGGAGCAATCAGCTTAAAAAAAGTAGTAGGGTTAATGACGCTCAACGGGTCGATGGATAGTCAGGCATTTGCAGTTTTTGTTGAACACTGCTGAGTGCCAAACTTATGGGATGGTGCAGTCGAAGTTAATTGATAATCTACCAGCCCATAAATTGGCGGTGATTGAACCATTAAGTCAAGCGGCTGGTGCCAGTATCCTAAATTTATCACCCTATTCTCCTGACTTTTATCCGATCGAATTATGGTGGTCACAACTCAAAGCTTTTTTACGTGATTTTTCGCCCCCTACTAGCAAGAAGGTAGACATTTTACTTGGCGTAGGCACGCTTATTTGGTTAATATTAAGCACTTTAAAAACTGGTTTACAAGGTGATGCTACTGTACTTCATAAACCTGGAAGCCGCTGTATCAGGTCGCGCTTGACTAAACGAATCGCACCAGGGACAATATTTTAGCAAAAGTGCTGGAATTGAACATAGAACTGGCAGAAAAAGAAAAACGGCGAGAATCGGTAGTTGGGCTTTGTGTCCCAACTGACTAAAAATACTAATCGCTGTTATCATAAGTTTTGTAAATTTGCGTATAATCACATATATTGTTGATAGAGATCACAAACACTCTAGTCTAAAAACAGAGATACTAGGGGAAGCGTTGAGTTTTGAGTGAAAGATTTCAAAATTCAAAATTCAACACTCAAAACTGCTTTCGACCTTCCGCATAAGTGCATTCTGCTTCTCTTCGCTCAATTACTCCTGATTTGTGTGGGAGGAACTTCCAATGTTATTATTAACCCACAGTAAGTCCAAAAATAGCAAGGTACAAGAAAAGCACTATGCTCAAAAACATTTGTTACAAACTTCAACTATTAATATAAATGGGCTAAAGTCAGAATGCAACCATTTGCGGATAGGTCAAAAAATTAGCTATGGCTATGCTTTAGCTATCAGCATAGCGATTTTGGGAACTGGTGCGGGACTGAGATTGGGAGACTACTTTCGCAAGCAAGCTTTAGTTCAGGTAAATGTTGCTCAACAGCAGCAGCAACTGCTGCAAAATTTGCAAAATACCGTATTTGAAGCCCGATCGCACGCGGCGAGATTGCCAGTCGTTTTGGGAAACACTGTGGCGCTGAAATACGAAAAAGATCGGTTTTTTGGGCAAATCAATCAGGCAAAAATCCTGATTTCAGAAAGTGAATCTTTTGCACGAGAACGTCCCAAGAGACTAGCAACACAAGAGGCAGCATTGCAGGCTCTCTTGCAGAAATCTGCCCTCGTCATTGATTACTACGGTCAGCTAATTAAATTGCAGTTAAAAGAAGCGGAAGTTGGGAATTTGCCGCCCAACAGCATCGAGTCCGCACAGCTACAAATGTTGAGGACTAGCAGCGGTCAAGAGGCGATCGTACTAGATAACCTTGCTCAGAGTTTAACCAAGCTAATTTCTACTTTAGAAATTCACAAGCAGCAAGGAACCAAAGCATTAGAAGAAGCTGAAGGTTTGCGCAACCGAATTATTCTCGGGAGTATGCTAATTTCAGCACTCATCGCCGTTGCGCTGGCGGACAAAACCAGCCGCGCGATCGCCCAACCCCTCGAAACCGTTACTGATGTAGCTCAGCAAGTTGCTCGCGAATCGAATTTTAACCTGCAAGTACCAGTCACAACCCAAGACGAAATCGGAGTTTTAGCAGCCTCTTTCAATCAATTGATTCAGCGAGTTAGCGAGTATACAAAAGAACTCAAACAAACTCAATCCCAATTAATTCAGACCGAAAAAATGTCGTCTCTCGGCCAAATGGTTGCAGGGATAGCCCACGAAATCAAAAATCCCGTCAACTTCATCGGCGGCAACATTGACTATGCCAACAAATACATCGAAGATTTGACAAGTTTGGTAACTCTCTATCAACAATCCTATCCAAACCCACCAGATGCCATTCTAGAGCGCATCGAAGACATTGAACTCGAATTTCTCAGAGAAGATTTACCAAAAACCCTCTCTTCGATCAAAATGGGAGCCGATCGCATTCGCGAAATTGTCCTATCCATGCGCAACTTTTCGCGATCGGACGACGGCCAAATGAAATCAGCCGACATTCACGAAGGAATTGATAGCACCCTCGTAATTCTCAATCATCGGCTCAAACAAGGTATCCAAGTTATTAAACAATACGGCAAGTTGCCTGCGCTTGAGTGCTATCCAGCCCAACTCAATCAAGTATTTATGAACGTGATCGGCAATGCAATAGATGCCTTGGAAGAGGTGAAAAAGGGAGACAAAGGGTATTCGCCAACCATTTGGATTAGCACGGAAGTTACGGCAGACAATACTGTCACCGTCAAGATTCGGGATAACGGGCCCGGAATAGCGTCCGCCAGTGCCCAACAGATATTTGACCCATTTTTTACTACAAAGTCGATCGGCAAAGGCACTGGATTGGGATTGGCTATTTCCTGTCAAATCGTTGCCAAGCATCAAGGCAAAATTGAGGTAAATTCTCAAATAGGACAGGGCACGGAATTTGTGATTGCTTTGCCAGTTGCTGCTTAATATCACGCGGGGCGATCGGGATGAAAATAAAAAATCGGTTCCCACGGTCGCCCAATTTCCAAAACCAGACGACTTGCTCAACCAATTGCAGGCCCGACGTAAAAAGTCCGGGGCGAACTTGGCAGATATAGAGGCGCTTTTGGACATACTAGAAAACCATTAGCGCGAAAATTGAGCGAAAAACAGAACTATTGGTGACAATAAGTCTGAAACCGTTGAATCATATCGTTTTCGGTATCATGTCGCTCGTGCAACCGGAAACGATATCAACATTCAACAGTCAACAACCATTCCGGTGCAACCAGAATTGATATCACAAATGATTGAATTTCATGGGGGCGGAGGGACTTGAACCCACACGACCGTTTCGGGTCAACGGATTTTAAGTCCGTAGCGTCTACCATTCCGCCACGCCCCCCTTTGGTCAAGTTGCTGTGGTTTTGAGCCATTAACAACAACAGCCTTTTATTCTACAGCCAAAACCCCAATTTACGCAACCCCTAATCAAAAAATTCCCAAAAGTCGCGCTGAATCTCCCCAAGCGGTACAATAGTTAACCAGCTAGCGGAGCGTGTCAACCGACTTACCCGTGTTATTATTCCCCTAAAGCAAATCTATGTATATTACCTTACTGCTTTACGCCGTCTTGGCAGGAACCTACTTCCTGGTAGTACCCGCAGCCACCTACGCTTACCTAAACAGTCGCTGGTACGTCGCTACCTCTTTTGAGCGCGGCTTCATGTACTTCTTGATGTTCTTCTTCTTCCCAGGTATGTTTCTCCTAGCTCCCTTTTTGAATTTTCGGCCCAAACGGCGGCAGATAGAAGCCTAAATGCGACGTATTGACGTAATTGGAATCAGTCTCGGCTTTTTTGTAGCAGGTGGGTTTGTCTACTTGCTACTGCAATTTGCCGGACTCGACAGTATGAATGCAGGGATTTGGAGTCAGTTGTTTTTGGTCGCCGGCTTGATTGGCTGGCTGGTGACTTATTTATTTCGAGCACTGACTCAAAATATGACCTACAGTCAGCAACTGCAAGAGTACAAAGAAGCTGTTTTGCAGAAGCGGCTCGATGAACTCACTCCTGAAGAATTAGCCAAACTTCAAGCCGAAATAGAGCAGGAAAAAGATAATTAGTCAATAGTCCTTAGCCCTCAGTCATTAGTTATTAAGTAGCTGGGTACAAATAAACATTAGATGGGGATGGAGGGTTTTGCACTTGATAACTCTTTTGTATCATAGCTCCTGGCTCAAACCCACCCTACAAGATACGATTGTTTTTTGCGATGGCCTACTCAGTCATTAGTAATAAACTCTCTCACTAATGACTGGGGACTGATTTGATGGCTGATATCGCGTCCGGTAAAATAACCGTTATCACGTTTGTAGTGAGGACTGAAGTCCTCGGACTTTTATGAGGGCTGAAGCCTTCACTACAAACGAATTAGATTGCGGTCGATCGAGCGGACATCATATGATGACTGATGACCAATGACTGATGACTAATAACTAATGACTATTTCTAATTGTTTTGAAACCTTGCGCAAGAACCATCAATGTGCATTGATTCCTTTTATTACTGCTGGCGACCCAGACTTGGAGACAACGGCTAAAGCACTGCAAATTTTGGATGATAACGGTGCAGATGCGATCGAGCTTGGCGTTCCCTATTCTGACCCGCTAGCTGACGGGCCAGTGATTCAAGCCGCCGCTACTAGGGCTCTACAGCGGGGAACGACCTTAGATGCGGTGCTGGAAATGGTAGCGAAAGTTAGTCCTAATTTGCGATCGCCGATCATTCTCTTCACATACTACAACCCGATTTTGTACCGAGGTATAGAAACGTTTTTGCAGCAAATCAAAAGTGCCGGAGTTCAGGGATTGGTTGTACCAGACTTGCCCTTAGAAGAAGCCGACAGTCTCATCCAACCTGCCAACAAATTAGGGATTGAACTAACATTATTAGTTGCTCCGACAAGTCCCAAAAGTCGCATAGAAGCGATCGCTCGGGAGTCTCAAGGATTTATTTACTTGGTCAGCGTGACGGGGGTTACGGGAGTGCGCGAAGGCTTAGAAACACGAGCAAAAGAGTTGCTGCAAGAACTCCGCAGCATCACCGACAAACCCATCGGCGTCGGGTTTGGTATATCGAAACCCGAACACGCTCGCCAAGTCAAAGAATGGGGTGCAGACGCTGCGATTGTTGGCAGTGCTTTTGTCAAACGCTTGGCTGAAGGGACTCCAGAACAGGGTTTAGAGGCGATCGGCGAATTCTGCAAGAGTTTAAAAACAGCCATTCAAAATGTTTAGCAACTGTGCACATACTTTCAGCCATTAGACAGATGTGTGCGATCGAGATGTGCGGCGACAATTGCGATTAAAGACCTTGTTGTACTTGAGATCATACATCCACTACCTTCTGGTTCCTGACCGGAAGGTTTTTTTTGAGCTTAAAATGCCAAACATCTCAAGGTAGTGCGCGCACAGACAACCAAACGCGCTGCCAAGTAAGGAAATGGAATGGCATTGCCTTTCATCCTGTCAACTTAAGGCAAAATGTAGTGCCAGAATGCTGTTTGACGATTAGGCACAGATCGCCCGAGCGCCCCATTCTTAAGGGTAGAACAGTCCACTCTCTCACAGTCGCCTTTCTTAAGGGGGATGCGAGGCGCAGCTTGCCTCGAGTTAAAGCGAGATTTATCAAAGTTTCCAGGCGATTGTTGATACAAATAGACACAATGCCTTCTCCGGCGCGGGGAACTGCGACTTTTAATAATTGGTATCAGATTGACAATGGTCGATTGCTTCCTTGTTCCTTCTTGTTTCTTGTTCCTTCTGCTATAACTTGAGGAATGTAACTTGAGATAGATGAAAAGCTCCTGTTTCTATTCCTATACTTAAAAAAGTCTTTAAGTGGCTAATTTTGTAATGCTAGCCATGTACAAAGCCACCAGGCCTTTGAGCATATCACAATAGAAAGGAGCATTTTTATGAAGAGACTAACTGCATTTCTGAAAAAAATTCGAGCTGTACAAATTTTAACAGTGTTTCTGGCTGGCATTTTAGTATTAGTGAGCACGGCTTGCAGCCGCCCTGATGTGACGAGCGGAAAAACTGATGTGACGGCCGGAAAAACTGATGTGATGGCTGCAAAAACTGCCGACCAAATTAGAGAAGAAGTGCCTTCAGGGGCTATAACTTCCGAATACAAAGGCGGCATGAACGACTACCCCGATGTCGATCCCAGAAACGACAAGATGACAACAACAGAAGCAAAAGCTCAGCTTCTCAAAGAGCAAGCGCAGCACCGCATCGATACCAAATCTAGCAACAATGTAGGCGAAAACGTGCGACGGGTAGGGGACGACGCGCCTGACAAACTCAACCAAGTTGGTGAAAAGGTCAAGGACGATGCTCGCACGGCTCAGCAGAAAGCTGATAACTTTGGTGACAAAACCAAACAAGGCTTTGCTAATCTTAAAGAAAACACTCGCGAAGGCTTGAAGGGAGCAAAAGATATTGTTAAAGAAGCTACCCAGGGAGCAAAAGAAAGAGCAGCAGAGGGTACTGAGTCTCTGAGATATAACACCAGCGGCGGCCAAGAAAATATCAATGATGCAGCACGAGATGCAAGATAGAACGCTGAAGATGCCTCGGACAATATTTCCTAGAAAGTGAATCGGGATATTGACAGAACTCAACGAGTGGCAGACGCGATCGACTAATCTCAAATAACGCTGTTTCCTTCTCTGGAAACTAGATTCCGACAGGGGTTTTAATCCCTGTCGGAATCTAAGTATCTTCCTCTGAAGACGAATGCAGTTACGGCATATTTCTATTAGATTTCGGTTTTAACCCCTGCGAGGGCTATTAGCCCGGAAGTAGAGTGCAGGACGGGTTTGAGCAGAATAAAACAGTCTTGTCTTTTTCTAGGCGGGACTGAAGTGCTACTCATTTCGCGACGATTTTTTTATTATTTGTATAGATTTTATTTTAAATTTTTAAGCTAGAAATTTTTCCATATCGTAGCGGAAATTTGGGTCGATCGATCTCTATTAAATTCAATTAATTACAGGTTGTATTTTTAGAGAAACCATACTTCCGTGTTTATACGGTCTTTCGCGTTTATTTAACCGCATTTGAGATTAGCAGCAGAAACTTATACGTAAGTAAAAGGCTCCAACCCCGCTCGCCAATGTATAAAATATTGTTCATTAACAGATAATTAGAATTTTAGATCTGACGCTCAAAAATTATGGTGTTTATGCCCTAATATAGATACATTAAGTTTTGTCAAGCTAATGTCGGAGTTGAGGTCAGCCGATATGGACGGAACAGTAGATGTAGTAGATTTGACTGCGCTAATGCCTGGATCTAACCAGATCGCGCAATCGTACACCAATTCTGGAAGGGCTGTCGATCGGGGCGCGCGCCATCTTGACCGGCAACCCGGCTTTAGCAAACTCTTGCAGTTTCGCAACCGGCGGGCGACGGTCAAAAATCTCGATATTCCCGGCACAATTGCTGCGCGCAGTATAAAATCCTACGCCCGCAGTTACGTCTTTGTCGCGGAAATTTTTGGCGGCGCGGTATTCCGAGAAGACGATCGAGTAAAGCAGTCACCGTTAATTGCATCGCTCGAAATATTCCTCAAGCGAACAGACATTCTCAACGAACTCGAACGAAGCCCAGTTATTTACAAATATATGAAACCTCCCAATATGGGAATTAATCTTGACTGTTACCGACCAGATTTAGGAGGATCAAATTGAGCAAAAAGAGGCGACGGATTCGGGATATATTCGATCGCTCCGAAGCCGCGAGACAGGAAAAATGGATGCAAACCTTATCTTGAGAATTGTGTTTAAATGCTAGTAACAATGATGCACGAGTTTTATGATGCGCTGGCAGATTTGGCAATCTATGCAGATGTCACACCGGCGGAGCGCCAACAAATCCTTAAGCGCGTTGGGGCTAGTCAGAAAAAACTCAAAGAATTCGCGCACCATACCCCGCTCAATTACCAGCACAAGTTCGATCTGGTTGAGGCAGAATTGCTCCGCGTTTTGGGCCAGACAGCAGAAGCAATGGAACTGTACGATCGAGCTATTACCGGAGCTAAAGCTAACGAATATTTGAATGAAGAAGCTCTTGCCTGCGAACTAGCTGCTAAGTTTTACCTGTCATTGGAAAGAGAAAAATTTGCGCGAGTTTACATGATAGATGCCTATGATTGCTATGTCCGCTGGGGAGATAAAGCCAAAGTTGACGACTTAGAAAAACGCTATCCTCAATTGTTAAAACCGATTTTAGAACTCGCAAAACTCTCTGCAAATCCATTAGCAAATTTTCCAATACCTGCGGGGCAAAATCAATCGCTTCATCCATCCATTCATCCGTCTGTTTCGGCTAGCGTCTCAGATTTTGGAAATTTTTCAAGTCTGCTAAAAGCTTGTCAAGCCCTCTCTAGAGAAATTCAGCTCGATCGACTGATTGCCAAACTGATGCAACTGGCGATGACAAATACAGGATCGGACAAAGCAGTGCTGATTTTGCCAAACGGCAATCAATGGGAAATCGCTGCTACAAGCGCGATCGACAATTATGGAGTCGATCGCCCGATCGACTTATCATCCGCAACACTCGATGAAAACAGCGAGATCTTGCCCCTCAAAATTGTTGACTGCGTTAAAAACTTGTTGAAACCTGTGATTGTGCGGGACATCGCTCAAAAATGTGATTGGGATTCCGACTCCTACATCCTCAAATACGAACCGCAGAGCGCGTTGTGTTGGCCGATTCTCGATCGAGGCAACTTAGTCGGCATTTTGTATCTGGAAAATCGGTTAACCGCAGGAGTTTTTACCCGCGATCGCCTGCAACTTCTCAATCTCCTGTGTTCCCAGGCAGCCATCTGTTTGCAAAATGCTCTGCTGTATAAAAAATATCAGGATGACAACCAACAATTAGAGCGATCGCTAGCAAAATTCACCCGAACCGAAGCTCAGCTTGCCGATCAAAAACAAATGCTCCAAGCGATTATTGATGTTGCTCCGATTTGGATTTGGATGGTTAATCTCAGCGGTAAAGTACAGTTTTTGAACGAGACCTTTTCTCAACATATAGGCGTGCCTGTGAGCGCTTTCCTAGCTGTCGATCATTACAAAGATCTAATGGGGGAGGATGCAGCGGGCTGTATGGTTTCAGATGCCGCCTGCCTTGCTCAAGATTTGCCACATTACTCCAGCGAAACTTTCAAATTTGTTGACGGCAAACTACACTACTTAGAAATCACGAAAGTGCAGCTAAAAAATTGCCAGGGTGAGACGATCGGGATTATTGGTTTAGGTGTTGATGCCACCGAGCGCAAGCGAGCAGCGGAACTTTTGCAAGAGCAAAACCAACAGCTCGAAGAAACTTTAAAAGATTTACAGCAAGCGCAACTGCAACTCGTTCAAAATGAAAAAATGTCTGCTTTGGGCAATTTAGTCGCCGGAGTCGCCCACGAAATTAACAATCCGATTGGGTTTATTTCTGGCAATTTAAATGAAGCTAAAAGGAGTTTAGAAGATGTGATAGAACACTTAAAATTGTATCGCTCCGCTGCACCGAAATCGGAAATGGCAGACCACGCCGAAGAGATAGACCTCGATTATCTTTTGGAAGATTTACCGAAGATGATTGATTCAATGCAAGTCGGGTGCGATCGCATTTGCAGCATCAGCACCAGTTTGCGTACCTTCTCCCGAGGCGACAAAGACTACAAAGTTCCTTTTAATATTCACGAAGGCATTAATAGCGCTATTTTAATTTTAAAACACCGCCTCAAAGCAAACGAATACCGTCCGCAGATTGAAGTGATGACTAAATACGGCAATCTTCCTAAAATCGAATGTTTTCCCGGTCAATTAAATCAAGTTTTCATGAACCTGCTTGCCAATGCGATCGATGCCTTAGAAGAGTCAAATTTAGGACGCAGTTTTACTGAAATTGCCGCCAATCCCAACCGCATCACAATTTGCACTGATGTAATGGGCGAAGCGCACATTAAAATTAAAATTGCTGATAACGGCACCGGGATGAAAGAGGAAGTGAAACAGCAGATATTCGACCATTTGTTCACGACGAAAGGTGTCGGCAAAGGAACTGGATTGGGGTTGGCAATTGTCCACCAAATTGCGGTAGAAAAACATGGCGGAAGTATCGAGGTGAATGCGGATCTAGGAATTGGCACTGAGTTTGCGATCGTTTTGCCTGTCAAAGGATAAATTTTAATTAAAATTAAATCAGGACTTAGGCACAGACACTATCTGTAGGGTGCGAAGCGTGCACCTTACCTCCACAAATAGTGTAAAAATTGCTCTCTTGCGCAAGTCCTATAAATGTTTCTTTGTGGGCGAGTGCGGGTATTAGTCCTGCACGCATACTGACTGATGAAAACGGGTTTATTCGTATATTTCTCGTTACTAGACGCAAAAATTCGTATAAACTAGGAATCGCGTCCATACGGGAACCCTGAAAGTCTCCGAAGTGTTGTTATAGTTAAGCTTAAAGGTTTTTTGGGCGATCGCGCGATACTAAGTAGGTGATTACTCACATCTTGCACCATTCTCAATAATCCTTTTAGGGCGCGCAGGATGCCCACCCCACCCGAAAATTGAATTTTTGTGGAACAGGTCGGAAAGCCTGTTCTTGAGAATCGTGCAACACAGGATTTATTACAAATAAAAATTACATAGGGACAGGGCGGATTGATAAATATTGTGGATATGTGAATCAAAGATTGTTGGTAAAACCCGCCCCTACAAATATTGCGGTTAATTTACCCAACACAATCTAATTTAATCACTCGGTAAACTCAATTTTAATACCTGTCCAACTGATACCTCGTGCTTGTGCGTCGCTACTACCACCGCACCTTCTAATCGCGGATCGTAACATCCAACCCAAGCTGCAGGATGGCATTCGTGCACTAAATACCCGTACAGCCAAATAGCTCCTCTACCTTCAATGACAATTCCTTGGCTGAATTGAACATTTTGAGGAAGTTTCAAACCTTGTAAATCATCGGGTGTGATAATACCGTCTTGAGTTGTAATCCGCAAGCGCAAATGTTGGTAAGCTAAACCGTCTTGAGTTTGATTGGGGATTATTTTTAATTCAATAGGGTTCATTGGATGCAAAAAAGTTAAATGCTGCGATAAAATCATATACCTTTTAGGGCAAATTGGGAATCCGATCGCCCACTTTCAATCCCAATTGAGCCGCCCTTCCGCCTTTGAGTTCAATAACTCCGTCAACGGGAACATCCGGGCCGTAGTTGGGGCAGGTTTCGCTCAAACACGGCGGTACGTTAGGAATTATCGCCTGCACTACGCCTTCCCGCAGAAAAACCATATCGAGTTCAATCAACACGTTTTTCATCCAAAAACGCACGTTTCGCGCGGGTTCGATCGGGAAAAACATTCCCCTGTCATCGGGTAATTCTGTCCGGAACATTAAACCTGTCGCTTGTTCTTGGGGAGTTTGCGCCACTTCCAGTCCGATCGCGCGATCGGCTACGATCGTGTTAACAGAAATTGGCAAAAGCTGACCCCTATCTATTCCGCCAAACAGCGATATAAAGTTTGATTCCGTCAGATTAGAATTTCCCGAAACAACTCCTAAATAATTACCAGAGTTTTTATCTTTCATAACAGTTTGGTTGTCGAAAACAGAAAGATCCAAATCGCTAAACTTCATGCCTTCTGTCAAGACAATTTTATCATTGCCGTTGCCAAAATCTGTAATTATATCAGCTTCTGTAATAGTAGATGCGACGGCGGTTCTTTCAATCACAAATAAATCATCGCCCGCGCCTCCTGTCAAGATATCCCCGCTTTCGCCGCCTGTTAGCAAATCGTTACCCCGATCGCCAAACATCCAATCGGAGTCTTGTCCTCCATAGATTGTATCGCTTCCCTGACCGCCAGACAGTGTATCAGCGCCTTCATTTCCTGCTAGCAAGTCATTTTCCCGATCGCCAAAAATTCGGTCGTTTCCCCCCAAACCTTGAACAGTATCATTACCCGCAAATCCTCTAATCGTGTCGTTGCTGAGAGTTCCCAGGAGAAAATCGAAGCCGAAAGTACCGTCGATGTTAACCATTTTGCGTTTAATAAGAGGAAACTTTGGCGATCGGCATCCGCCAACCGGTACCAAAAGCTCGATCGCTAATTTTCAAACCCGGGGCTGCTTGTCGCCGTTTAAACTCCGCTTGCCTCACTAATTTTACTACAGGTTTAACCACCGCTTCATCGTGTCCTGCAGCGATAATTTGTTGGGCAGATTCGTGATGTTCAATCAACCGCTGCAAGATGTCATCTAAAACATCGTAAGCAGGCAAAGAATCTTGGTCAATTTGTCCTGGTTTCAATTCAGCACTAGGCGCTTTACTAATAATATTAACCGGAATAATTTCTTTTCCCAACTCTGCATGATTTTTGAGCTTCTCACTCCCATAATTCAGCCACCGACAAAGCGAATAAACGCGGGTTTTCGGGACATCAGAAATCACCGCCAATCCCCCATTCATATCGCCGTAGAGAGTGCAGTAACCCACCGCCATTTCCGACTTATTACCAGTCGAAAGCAGCAAATGTCCGAACTTATTAGAAATTGCCATCAACAGATTGCCTCGAATCCGCGATTGAATATTTTCCTCAGCAATCCCGAAAGGTGTGTTGACAAACAAATTGGCGAGAGTGCGATCGTAAGTTTTCATCAAATCGCCGATCGGCAATAGTTCGATCGCAACGCCCAGATTTCGGGCTAATTCCAAAGCATCATTAATCGAATGATCCGAACTGTAAGGAGAAGGCATCAGCACCCCTAGAACGTTTTCGGGCCCGATCGCGCAACTGGCGATCGCCGCCACCAAAGCCGAATCTATCCCGCCGCTCAAACCGAGTACAACCTTAGAAAAACCGCACTTGCGAACATAATCTCGCACTCCCAAAACCAAAGCAGCCCAAATTTCTGCATCTCCTTCTGCCGGATGAAAACTCAAATCAGTTGTGGAACGGGCATCTTGCCCGTTCCCGCCGCTGCGAAATAAATCTTGTTTAGCTGCGTCATATTCCAGCACCGCAAAATCAGTTTCAAAAGAAGCTAATACCTGAATCAAATCACCCTTGCGATTCACAGAAAAACTGCTGCCGTCAAAAATAATGTCGTCATTTCCCCCTATTTGATTAGCGTAAATAATCGGTATCCCGCAGCGGATGACGCTGTGCTGCAACATCGCCGATCGCACTCTCCGCTTCCCGGCACAATAAGGCGATGCCGACAAATTCACTACTAAATCTACGCCCAATTTTGCCAAATCGGAAACAGGATCGCCCGCATAACTGCGTTTACCCCAAAACTCCTCATTGTTCCACAAATCTTCACAAATTGTCACGCCGATTTTGAGTTCGCCAATAGAAAAGTAATTGCTGTTTTCTCCCGGTTCAAAATATCTATCTTCATCAAATACATCATAAGTAGGCAACAAGCGTTTATGAAAAACTTTTTTAACAGCACCATTTTGCAATAAAACAGCGCTGTTAAACAATGATTTGCCCCCGAGTTGAACAGCATTAGCATTAGGTACGGCAGTGCCGACTATGACTGCCAAATCCGGCGGCAAAGCTTGCGCCAGTTGCTGCAACTGTGCGCCTGCGGCTGCAATGAAACTCGGATCGATCAACAAATCGCGCGGCGGATAACCGATCAGGGAAAGTTCCGGTGTTAGCAATAAGTTTGCGCCCTCAACCTCCGCTTTTTTGGCAGCCTCTAGAATTAGGTTGGAGTTGCCAAAGATATCACCAATAGTAGGGTTGAGTTGTGCGATCGCAATTTTCATATTACCTGCATCACTACCATAAATATTGCTAACAGTCCGCCCGCGCGGACTCGATTTCCTATAGTCCTAGATTTGAATATAGGGAAACTTTACTCAGATTTGTAATGTTTCAATTCTTCCTCAATATAATAATTTACCAAATCCCGGTAAATATTTTCAACCACATCAGGATTCAAACCCGATTCTAAAGCCCACTCGCGCCGCTGCTGTAACATAGCATGAAAGCGATCGGGCGCTCTAACGCCAGCTTCACTTGTTTTGAACCTTGCTGCCGCGACGACGTATTTAAATCTCTTGCTCAAAGCGTCGATCACTTCTCGATCGATGATATCAATTTCCTCCCGAACTTCGTTAATATTAGCGCATTCATCAGGGTCTTTCATCGCCGACACTCCTTAATAGCTTCTATTCTAATGTTACTCAATTGATCCCCGAATGTCATCCAAGGAACAGCTAAATAAACACCAGCGGCTTATTTTTGAAAGGAGCAAAAGCTGCCGCATCAAAGCGGTACAAACTAGCAGGGCGGCCAGCCCCCCGCGAAACCTTAACACCGGTATCGCACAAAAAACCCAATTTTAACAATCGAGATCTAAAATTAGAATAATCAGAAAAACTTTCTCCCAAAATAGTTGTATACAATTGATACAAATCGCTCAAAGTAAAAAGCTCCGGCAAAACTTCAAAAGCTACCGGACTGTATTCAAGTTTATTCCGCAGTCGTCGGTATCCGTATTCGAGAATTTGATTGTGATCGAAAGCCAGCTTAGGAACTTGTTGCACGGGATACCAAGCAATGCCGCCGACGCGGTGGCCGACACCCGCCACTACACTCCCAGCAATTAACTCAGCTTCCTCAAAGCGAACCAAAGCAAAATAACTCACCGAAAGATAGCGATCGCCCCTGGTAATTTCCCGAGGATCGCGCCCCGGTTCTCCGAAAGTATACAATTGCTCCAGATACAGATTTTTCACCCGAATTTTCTCAGACAAAATCCGGTAAGCCGCATTTTCAAGAGACTCTCCGTCCCGCACCAAAGTACCGGGAAGACTCCAAGAATCAATAAACGGTTCGTCTTGCCGCATTACCAACAGCACCAACAAGCGGTTCTGCACGGCATCGACGGAAAAAATCACATTATCTACTCCTACTTTAAAGTCAGCTAATGAGCAACCTTCGCCCTTTTTTGTGCCTCGTGCCATGCGTACAAATGCTCCCTATTTATGTAATCTTCGATGGTAGGAGTCAGAGCTTCCCTGTCTCCTGTTTCCCGATAGGAGGTAGAAGAAACATTGGGAGCACTCAAAGATGCGATCGCCACCTCTGCACCCATCCGCCTCAACTGCCACAAATCTAATTGTTCTGACGGATAACCCGGTCGCGGTACTATCAGCAACTCCACTTGTTTTAACAATTCTTCAAATTTGTACCAGCGAGACAGTTGCCCCACCAAATCCGAACCTATTACCAGCGTCAAATCTGCATCCGGCCACAGGAATCTTGCTTGTTCCACAGTTTCTAGCGTCCTCGGACTGCTGAGTTCTGGATGCAAGCAAAGATTGTGTCTCGGCGAATTAATTTCTTGAATCATTAATAGTAGCATTGCCGAGCGGTGTTCTAGAGAAGTTTGGTGCGACTTAAAAGGATTGTCCGACGCCCAAACTGCTACCCAATCAAAATTTTGGGAAAGCCAATTTAGGATAGTTTTATGTCCCGCTGTAGGCGGATCGGCACTGGTTCCAAAAAGAGCAATCTTCTGCATAGGGAATCGGTAATGGGGAATTGTTGACTGTTGACTGTTGACTGTTGACTGCTGACTACTGACTTCAATCTAAAATCTAAAATCTAAAATCTAAAATCGATTGACTCTTTTTCGTTTTTTGAGTGAGACTCTGCAAATCTGTAGAAATTTCCACCGGCGGCGAAATCGGGTTGTCAAGTTGCCGAGTTTCGGATCGAAGACTGGCGACAGAAGCAGCAGTTCGTTTGGCGATATCCTCCAAACTTTCCTGGTTCTGCACTCGTTTCCCATCCTTGACAACCAACTCCATTAATGGTAGGTGAGAATCGCAATTGTGAATAAATTCCCCGGACAATCCCAAACAATCTCCGAGAATTTGCCCATTTTCAATATGTCTAAAAATTTGCTTTCTTCCTGGATATGTTACCTTGCCGCTTGCTTCTTTCATCACCGGAATTCCGTCAATTTCCACCAACTTATAAACACCGTTCACAGGCGAACCGCTGACCAACTTGGTTCCCAAACCGTAACCGTCAATGCAAGCGCCGCTACTTTTTAATTTAGCAATTTCTCGATCGTCCAAATCGCCGCTAGCAAAAATTGGAACGCCCGGAAGGATCGATCGCACTTCCCGAGACAGCACCGCCAAATCGCCCGAATCGAGCCGCACGCCTTCCAACTGCATTTCACCGCTATTTACTCGATCGGCCAACATCTGCGCCGCCGCCACAGTATTATAAGTATCGATCAGCAGCGGTGCCCCCGGAAAACAGCGGTGAAAAGCTGCAAACGCCTCCTCTTCGCTACCTTCGAGAGCCGCCACAGCCATTACCAAAGCATGAGCCATAGTACCTACAGGTTTGCGGCCCAACTTCAAAGCAGCCAAAACATTAGAAGTTCCGTCGAACCCAGCAGCCAGAGCCGCCCTAGCCGCCCACACAGCAGCTTGAGGCCCAAAAGCCCTGCGCGTCCCGAATTCCAGCAACTTAGCATCCGGGCCCGCGACATCCCGCAGCCGCGCAGCCCGAGTCGCAATCAAAGTTTGATAATTTATCGCATTCAACAAATAAGTTTCCACCAACTGAGCCTGCCACAGAGGAGCCTCAATGCGCAGCAGCGGCTCGTTGGCAAACACCGCCGTCCCCTCCGGCACCGCCCAAACATCGCCAGTAAAGCGGGCTGTGGCGAGTAGAGTCCAAAATCGCTCCGGCGCACCTGCAAAAATCCCAGTGGACTGCAAAGCCTCTATTTGCGCCGGAGAAAACCGAAATTTCTCCAGATAGTCGATAACTTGAGCCAAGCCCATGGCGATCGCGTAGCCAAAACCCTCTGGCAGCCTGCGCGCGAACAACTCAAAACTCGCAGCCCGCCCGTCGAGCCCTTCCCCAACGTAACAAGCCGCCATCGTTAGCTGGTAGAGATCGGTTAAAAGGCTGTAATCTGCTGAGGAAACCGTCAGTTCTCGATCTTCTTGGATTTCTTCAAAATTTTTGAGGTGCAGGCTCTCAGTGGTAGTTTTCATAAGAAAAACCCCGAACAAATTTCTTTGTTTTAATTATAGTGACTAACACCATATCTTTTTGTAAATTTTTGATAAAGATGGCAGATATTTCTCTGAAGAATTCCTTGACTACGGCGCTGATTAGCATATTTTAAGTTTTTGAGGCATGAATATTATGGTAGAATTCATAAAAATACCTAATTTAACCAACTCAGGAATTAACCGCAAACACTCAAGCGTTCCAGGTTTTTTACGAAAATATCTGGTTGCAGCCTTGAACCGAGTTAGAAAACCCGGTTTCTGAGCGTCGGGAGTGCGATCGCCACTGCATGAGTTGAGCAAAGAAAAATCTACCAGCAAAAGGTCGATCGCCCACAAATGCGTAATTCCTAAAACCTTCAGTTTGCTTCTATGTTGCAGACTAATAAGTAATTCAAATAAATATTGCTAAAGTAGTTCAAAGGCAAAAAATCAGAGTAATCTAAAAGTATCCCAAGCCACAGAAGAGAGGCGGATTTTATGAATCTTTATAAATCTGTTGTAAACGCAATGCGTTACGTTTCGGAAGGAGCCTCGCGGATATTTAGACGGAGCGATGACGATTATCCCAACAGTGGCGTTCAGCCTTTTGAAGGTACGCCATCTAAAGGCTCTAAACGGGAAAGATGAGCAGCCGATCGGGGAGTTTCTAGCGATGCAGGCAAAGGCATTCTGTTGAAGCGAGAAAAGCCGATCGCCTCAAATAACTTTAACAAGAATGTCAATTTATGCAATCGCTTTTAAATTTCTTCAATTTGCCCCAGCTAAACAAAGTTTAGCTGGGGTTTTGCAACTAAGTGAGCAACAGCTAAAAATGCCCCATTTCCAATGCCCAATTTACAAAAACTGATTTAGGAAAAAGGCGCTCGCAGCACTGCCGATCGGCACGCTCAAATTGTCAATTCCCCACTTAGAAACAGACTCTAAACTAGCAGCAACCAAAGCCACAACAGCCGACACCGCCCAAGTTTGCCAAACTGCGCCTTGAACCGCGAGCAAAATTAAACTGCTAACAGCAAAACTCACCAAATACATAGTTGCAGAACCTTCCCAACTCTTCTGCATTCCCCAAACTCGATAAATATGTTTGCCGTATTTCTGGCCGATGACAGCAGCCAATCCGTCGCCCCAAGTCATCACTAAAATGCCCAAAGCAGCGTATTCCTGACGTTCCAGCGGCCAAAACCAAGCTACGAGAACGCTGATACTAACAGCATAGAAAAAAGTCCCCATACTCTTCCGGTTGATACTGTTAAGACTGGGCAAAATCGGAACTTGGTAGGAAATTAGGGCGATCGCACCTGCTAAAATTCCCGCCGAAATCCCCACCCAACCGGGTATTTCCAGCCACCACGCCAGCAAAATCACGTTCCCAGTACCGATGTGAACCACCTTCCGCGATACCTCAGCATCCACAGAAGTAAAGCGATTTAAGCCCTCAGCTACCAGTAAAATCAAGCCCAGCCAGACTCCCACGAGGGAAATTTGCAGCCACACAGTCGGAACTTCAGCAAATATAGACACGATATTTAGGAAAAACTTATTTACATCAGGCACTGTTTACTACTTTAGTGGAAAGCGCGATCGCTCTGTTCGGTGTTGGCAGGATTTTCTACCGTCACTACGGTATAATTTACTCGCTCTCCTGTGCTCGGCTTTGGAGATAAAGTGAGTTAGTCTAATCAAATTAGTCGTTTGAAGTTTTGAGAGGCTCAAAGAAGCTGATTACTATGCAGTATGTCTTAATTATTCATGAAGTAGAAAACTATGAAGCTTGGAAACAGGTATTCGATCATGCTGAAAGCATCCGAAAAGAAGCTGGCGAGCGCTCCTATCAAGTCTTGAAGTATGACAATGAACCCAACAAAATTGTTCATTTCTCCGCGTGGACATCAATCGCAGATGCTAGGGCGTTTTTTGAGTCGCCTAGACTGGTTAAAATTAGAGAAGAAGCGGGAGTTAAAGCTCCTGAGTTTATTTATCTAGACCAATTAGAGTCAGGAGTATTGTGAAAGACCTATTTGTATAATGTAAGTTGTTCAAACTATGTGGTTAAGTTTTGAGTATGTACGAGTGTAGCTACTACCAGCTAATGGCTGAGTACAATTGCTGGATGAACCAAAATATATATTCTGTCTGCTCGGCAATTCCTGATGAACAGCGCAAACAGGATATGGGTGCCTTTTTCAAGTCTATTCATGGCACTTTGAATCACTTACTGTATGGTGACAAAGCATGGATGGGTCGTTTCACGCTTCACCCATTTTCGGTAGCCGTTATCGGTCAAGAACTGTATGCTGATTTTGATGTTTTGAGAGCGGAACGGGAGACAATGGATCGGCAAATTATAGAATGGTCTACAAACCTTAATTCTGACTGGCTGAGTCAACCGTTTGAGTACACAAGCAATGTAGATGGTAAATGCCGCGTGCTACCAACTTGGATTCTGGTGACACATATGTTCAATCATCAAACTCACCATAGAGGACAAATTACTACACTGCTCAAACAACTTGGCTACGACCCAGGCGCTACAGATATTCCGTGGCTACCCGCTATATCAATCGGATAATTTCTGCTCGCAAAACGACACGCCAGAAGACTGGGCGGTTAAAACCTCGTCTACATTTGCCTCTCGTCCCAGCAGAGGGAGACTGAAGAAAATCAAGAATTCAAACTTGTTTCGGTGGATTTGGTCTGTATAAACGTGATTTTAACCGCCGACTCTTCAACTCTTGCCTTGCGGGTTTTCTGTGTATAGATGCGGTTTCAACCGCCGGGTATTCTGTCGAAATCCTACACTTTCACAACTCCCGTTTCATCAACTCCCGCACAAACTCAAAAGCCCTTGGACGCAACTCGACGGGCAGCAGCGACAATCCCAAACCCGCCCACATTTTCGCCTCAGAAACAGACTTTCCAGCTCGCACCATCGATCGCCCTTTTGCAGTTTCACCAACCTCAATCAGCCGCAAACCCAGCGCTAATTGAGTTTCTGCAATCCTTTTGAGCCTGACTGTTTCCAACTTCTGGGACTCAAACTCGTAGCCGATCAAATAGCGCAATTTATCACTCAAATACGGAATTGCCCGATCGACTCCTTGCTGTCCTGCATGAACTCGATACTCCATCAACAGCTCAGGCAAGTAATAGCACTTTTTGCCCGCAATCGCAAGTCTCACAAACAAATCGTTATCTTCGCAATTTTGCAAATTCGGCCGCAGAAATCCCACTTCTTCCAGCGCGCCGCGACGAAACAAAGTTGCCCCTATTTGCAAACTTTGTCTCACAAAAACTGTGGAGAGCAAATCTTCAATAATTCCAGCCGACAACTCAGTGCGGCCCCACCGCTGCGAATTGAGTTTCGTCTGATTTTCATCAATATAATTGTTAATGTCGATCACCCAGTGATCGGTACTGACAAAATCGATGCTGGGGTCTTTATCTAAAATAGCAGATGTGCGCTCTAGAAATTGCGCGCTCAGGCGATCGTCATCGTCAAACTTGATAAAATATTCGCCCCTTGCCGCCGCAAAGCCCGATCGCATATTATTACTCTTGCCGATATTCTGCGGGTGTCGAATGTAGCGAATCCCGCGATCGACAAATTCCGACATTAACAGCGGAGTGCTGTCAGTTGAGCCGTCATCGCAGACAATTAATTCAAAATCTGTATAAGTTTGAGCTAGCACGCTGGCGATCGCACAAGCCAGCAGATGCACTCGATTGCAAGTAGGAATGCAAACGCTAATTTTCGGCACTAACTTAGACCATTTTAGATTTTAGATTTTAGATTTTAGATTGCGGACAAATGAAGACAATCATTGATTTTATTGTATTTTTAATATCTCCTAGATAACTAAAGCCTTCTCTCCTAGATAACTAAAGCCTTCTCTCCTAGATAACTAAAGCCTTCTCTCCTAGATAACTAAAGCCTTCTTCCTTCTTCCTTCTTCCTTCTTCCTTCTTCCTTCACTCCACAGTTGATTTTAACTCAAACGAGCTGTACATTCGAGAATTAACTTTTGATTCACCAAAGCAAAGGGTTGAATTTCCAAAGCGCGGCGAAAAGCTTGAATAGCATTTATGTATTCTCCCAAGGCAGCGTAGCACAAACCCAGACCGTGCAGCGCTCCAAAATGAACCGGGTTCAGTTTGAGGACGGTTTCGCAGTCCTGGATCGACTTTATATAATTTCCTTGGGTATAGTGAAGTACGGCGCGCCGGTTCCAAGCTTCAGCAAAATCAGGCGCTTCGGAGATCAGTTGTGTCAGCAAATCCAAAGCTTGGGGAACATCGCCTGCATCTATCGAAAGTTGCGATCGCCTGAGAATTTGCATCCCATACTCACCCTTCTGGTTAAACCAAGTGCGCCAGAGTTCTGTAGTTGCCCGATCGCGCACGCTTTCGTCGGGCTTTTTCAAGTCTTCGAGCAGCGCCTTGACAGATAATTCGTCCATAGGTGCGAGGATTGTTAAAACGGTTTTATCAATCAATTTTATCGCGCAAGCGGCAACTTTATTTATCCCACATCCCATGAAGATTTTGATGCTTTCCTCGACTTTTCCCTATCCGCCAAGCCGCGGAGGAACTCAGGTAAGGACGTTTAATTTATTGCAATACTTGAGCCAGCGGCATGATGTAATTCTCGGCACTGTGCGATCGCCCGATGTCACCGACTCACAAATCGACACATTGCGCCAGCAAGTTGCAGAATTGGCAGTTTTTCCCAACCCGCGATTACCCCCCCAACCCCCCCTTGTCAAAGGGGGGCTAACTCTGCACCAGGGGCTTGAGGAGGGCTTCTTTCCTCCCCCCCTTAATAAGGGGGGGACTGAGGGGGGGTTCTCTGAAATAATAGGAAAATTCCACAGATTCAGTAGATTTTTGCAGTCGGGAACACCTCCCAACGTACTCTCAAGCTACTCGCAAGCAATGCAGAATTGGGCAGACGAATTGGTAACAGCAGGCAAATGCGATGCTGTCACCTGCGAACACAGCGTTAACGAGATTTACGTGCGTCCAGAATGGCGGCAAAAAGTGCTGACAGTGGCAAACATTCACAGTTCCGTTTGGGGAACTTGCAGGGAAATGTTAGCAACCGGCACCTCCGAAAAACCTCTGCGCGATCGACTGAATTTACCGCTACTCGCCCGCTACGAAAAACGCTACTGTTCCAAATTTTCCCGCATTGTCGCGACAACATCCACAGACAGAGAGCAACTCCTAGAATTGCTTTCGCCTCCGGTTCAGGTGCGAGGAAAACAAGATTTTTTTGTACCTCCCATTGATGTAATTCCTAACGGCGTGGATTTAACTCAATTTCCGTACCGGTCGATCGATCCGGGAGGACACACCTTAATTTTTGCAGGCGCAATGAACAATTTGCCCAATATTGACGCGGCGAGGTTTCTGAGTTTGCAAATACTGCCGCCTTTGCAGCAGCGCTATCCCGATGCTACCCTCACCTTAGTAGGGGCTTCGCCAGTCCCGGAAGTGCTCGCCTTGGGGAAACTTCCGGGAATTCAAGTAGTAGGTCGGGTGCAAAGGGTGGCAGAATATTTGCATCAGGTTGCTGTTTGTGTGGTGCCGATGCGGATTGGTTTTGGAATTAAAAATAAAACTTTGGAGGCGATGGCGGCGGGAACCCCCGTGGTTGCTAGCGATCGAGGTTTGGAGGGTTTAGCCGTCGATGGCGGTCCACAACTGATAAGGGCCTTGCGGGCCAACAAAGTTCAGGAGTATGTTGAGGCGATTACGAGTTTGTTTGAAAATCAGCAGCTAAGACAGGATCTCTCTGCCAGTGCGCGATCGCTGGTTGAAAGCCACTACACCTGGGATATCATAGGTCGGCAGTACGATCGGCTATTGCAATTTTAAACTCTAAATTCTAAAATCTAAATTCTAAAATGGGACGATGGAACACAAAATTAACCCCTCAAAAAATCGAGCCTTACCCCCAGAAAATCGCAAAGTTGCTCCTGCTCCGACAAGACGCCGCCGCCAAACCCGGCGTCCCAAAAATCTTCAAGAGTCCCAGATTCCAATACCTACTCCCCGAACTCGCGCCAGATATCCCTGGAAAAGACTGGTAACTAATTTGACAGCCCTCAGCGTCTTGTGTGGCTGTGCAGCTTTGATGGGAGGCGGCGCTTGGTTGAGTTATCAGCTAATTGTCGATCCCAACGGTAACAAGTTGATCTCTCAGTTTGTGCCGGAATGGTCGCGTCTGCCTACAGGTAGCAGAGATTCCATCCAAACTCTCGATCAAATCAAAGCCAGCGTCCGCAAATTGGGATTCGTAACCGGAGAACCCCTCCCGCTTCCCGTCGCTCAATCCGGCGATAACTATATTTCCGATTTGCTATTGCCGGTGATGGTAGAAAGAACTGTTAAGGCTTCTACTGTTTGCAAAAATCCTTGCCGTCAAATTGTCGAACTTCGGGTGTACAAGCGGGTGCAGTTTGCCGATCGCAGTTCCGATAAAGAGCAGTATTTTCAGCTAGCAAGTTCTGTGAATGTAGAAGGCCCTGCGGAATCTTTTGTCATTGCTTCTTTAGCTGACTCTACATCTGACAATCAAGCCTCCAATCAGTCGTTACCCCTAACAGAACTGCGCCGCTTTGACGGAAAGCCCCCCGCCTCGGGCATTTGGTTTAATGTCAGCGGTAAACTAATGCGGGGCGACAAGAAAATTCCCTACGGACAAGTCGTTCGCTACAACCCCAGCCAAAATCATTTAATCTCGCTGTTGGATTGGGCGAGTGCGGCCGGACAACCGCCGAATTGGCAGCAAATTGTTAAGGGTTCAAACCCGCAGTTGGCGATCGACCAAACAGTTGGTTTAGAGCCGCAATTTACCCTTTATCAAATTGGCCCGCGCAAATTTTTGCCGAACCCTGTTCAGTTAACGGCGATTTCTTTAGAAGAGTTTGCCTTCAATGACGAAACTTACAAAAATGGGCTGCGGCTGGCGAAAAGCGGGCTGTGGTCTCCAGCATTAAATGTCATGCGTGTGGCGAAGGGGAAAGCCGGCAAAAATTGGCCCGCTGTCGCGCAAGCTCAGCTAGAAACGATCGAATTTCACGCTAAAATTACTCGGGCTCAGGCGATCGCATCTTGGGCCAGTCCCGGTCAACAAGTTCTCGCAGAATTGATCGACGGCCGTTGGAGCGAAGCTTTGCAAGTATTTGAAGCCGATCCGAGCAACAGTCACGAAATTGCCACAACCCTCAAAAATGACGGCGGGCGGATCTGGAACCGCATAGACGCCGCCTTGAGAGTGAATGCCGCTGACGCCGATGTCAAGGCTTGGGGCGCGCTCATTGTAGCGTCTCAAGACGGAACTCGCGAGGCGATGAATTGGCTCGACCAGCAATCAGATACTGACAGCGAAACAAGAAGTCGAATTCGGAATTTGGTCAACAAACTTGAGGAAGCAGTTTCTCAGGCTGAAAATCTAGAAGACCACAAAAGTCAAATTATGGGTTCTGCCACTTTAATTAGCAGTGTCAATCCCGCTGAGTGGCTGGAACCAGAACCGAACAACGAGTTAAAATTGGCGGGAGAACAAGTTTGGTATCAGGTGCAAGTAGCGAGTTTTTACGACGGTAGCCGTTGGGTTAATTCGCCCTTTTCAGATGTAGAAGTGCGCTCTTTTCCTGCTACTCAAGTCAAGTGGCTCTGGGGGCGGCTGGGCTTGCAGGCTGACCCCAAAATTAAGATTGAGGTAGCGATGGCTAACGGTCAACAAAGAGTTGCTGTGGGAACGGTGAAAGCAGTGCAGATTCAAGACGGAAGTCTGCGCTTGCTGGCGGCGGTTGACAAGCGATCGTGATCTGGCAGAAAGCATTCGGCAGAGAAAACAGCCCCGAACCCACTCTCGACACCAAGAAACCGGGTTTTTTTACCGTTTCTGCCGATTGCAACAGAAGTATTTTCGTAAAAAAACCCGGTTTCCTGCCACCCATGCGTCCAAAACTAGAAAGAAGGAAAATGCTTTCTTCTCCGCCTCCCGCAACTCCGAAAGAGGCGCAATCTCAAAACTCTTCCCCTCCCCGTTATCGCTCTCGGACAACAATGCAGACAAAAATTTTGTTAATTTAATTAACACAACTTGCGCAAAAAAACCCCAGAGATGTCAAATCGCGCCCTTTTTAGAGAGTGCTGCAATCATCTGCCGTTTCACGGCTTTAGCCCAAAGCTCAAACTCCAAACTGTTGATATTGTTAATTTTCACTTCCTCAACAGGCTGAGGTTGGGCTTTTTTCTGTGCTGTAGTCTCCATTCTTTTTTCCTCGTCCAAAAATTGTTAATAGTCGATCGCAAACGATGAGCATCATATATCTATTTTATGAACAAATTCCTGCGATTAATTACACTAAAGGCAGAGAATTACACCATAAAATGCAGTAAATACATTGAGATAATGCAATTTCCGAATTTAATGTTAAAAAATCCTACAACCCTTGCTATATATAGGCTTTTCCTGACATTAAAATCTTACAATTTACATTGCCTGACACTATCAAAGCAATAGTTATGTTAGTAAACTTATTTTTCAATGGATGTATTGACATATACAGCAGATAATAATTTGAGTGAATTCACATAGTGCCGTAAAGCCGATCGCCCGCATCTCCGAGTCCCGGTACAATATAGCCGTGCTCGTCCAAACGCTCGTCAACAGCAGCCGTATAAATCTGCACGTCAGGGTGCTGTTCGTGAAAGTGCTTAAGTCCCTCCGGTGCCGCCAGCAAGCACAAAAATTTAATAGACTTCGGATTAACTTCTTTCAGCCTATCCACTGCCGCGACTGCTGAATTACCAGTAGCCAGCATCGGATCGACAATTAAAACATCTCGCTGTTCGATATCCTGTGGAACTTTGAAATAATATTCGATCGCCATCCGAGTTGTCGGATCGCGGTACAAACCAATATGTCCTACCCTCGCGGACGGAATCAGTTCTAAAATACTATCTAACAATCCCTGACCGGCGCGCATAATCGAAATAATGACCATGTTCTTTTCCGCAGCCAGCATCGGTGCATTCATTTTGGCGATCGGCGTTTCTATTTGTTCGTATTTTAGCGGCAAATCTCGCGTCACTTCATAAGCTAGCAGCATCCCAATCTCTTTCAGCAATTGGCGAAATTTCGCCGTGCTCGTTTGAGTTTGCCGCATGAGAGTTAACTTGTGCTGTATCAAAGGATGGTCGATGACAGTAACTTTAGCACTCATTTTTTTGAACAATGAATTTGCTTTATTCTAACTTATCAGTCATCGAGCCCTTCTTGACGCAAAAAAGACCGGTTTATAGCCGCCCCTGCGTCCAAAACTACTTATATCAAACCCGTATAGAAAACACGAATACCGAGGGAATAAAATTCGCTTCTACACTTATCTTTTTTCCGCGCAGCGCGACACTAAGTATGCGAGGTTTGAAAATAAACAAATATCTCATTCTCTGGTTTCCTCTCCTTCCGGCCCTCTTCCTGGGAACGCATATCCGGCTTCAAAAGCCTGCCGACTGGTCTCGCTCGCTGTCTCGCGCTTCGTTCAAGCCTGTTAACAAAGATCCGGAGTTTCCCACGGAAATCTTCCGGAACTTTTAGGAGCAGACATGAATCTTATAAAGTATCAGCAGAAAACCTATTTTTTCGATTAACTCACTAATCAAAAAAAACCTGAAGAGGAACTGCACATGAGGTAATAAGCTTGGCTTGACTGGCTTTTCATCTTTTCACATGAAGGCGTCTATATCCAAGTTAAAGAAGCTTATCTAAATTTAGCTTCAATTTTTTAGGGTGCTCCTAACACACAACTTAACTTATTAAGGAGAACATCCATGAAGTTTGTAAAACTATTGCTAGCTACGGCATTAATGACTGCTTCTATCAGCCCCGCCTTTGCTAATCCGGCAGTTCAAATTTTAGGTGCAAGCTACGGCGGTAGCGGTTGCCCAGATCGCTCCGCCAGCGTCAGCGTCAGCCCCGACGGTCAAGAACTCACCATCCTATTTGACAAGTTTGCAGCCCTGGGAAATGTCTCAACAGAAAGCCGGAAAAGCTGCAATTTGAGCATTCCCATCAAAGTACCCCAAGGCTACCAAATTTCTATCTACGATGCTGATTACCGCGGCTACGTTGCTCCTAAAACCACAGGCAACCTGCGAGCAGAATACTTTTTCGCTGGAGCCCGCGGCCCAGTTTTTAATCGGAATTTGAGCGGCGAAACTAACTACAATGTTCGAGATAGCTTAGCTACTGTAGCTAATGTTTGGTCTAGCTGCGGCGACAGTGTAAATATGCGAGTAAATGCTGCGATGACCGCCCGCGGTGCCGGTATGGCAACCGTTGACTCCTTCGATTTGGCTCATCGCGGTTTAGTTTATCACGTCAAATATCGCACTTGCCGCTAAGCAGCTTGTGGGGAGTGTAGTGTGA
Source organism: Microcoleus sp. Pol7_A1 (assembly GCF_036701085.1). Lineage (NCBI taxonomy): Bacteria > Bacillati > Cyanobacteriota > Cyanophyceae > Oscillatoriales > Microcoleaceae > Microcoleus > Microcoleus sp. Pol7_A1. The sequence goes on along the minus strand of NZ_JAUBQD010000010.1, from coordinate 9,005 downwards.
GGAATAGTTTTCAGGTTTGAATTTTGAATTTTGAGTTTTAAGTTGGAAGAGGGGACAATTTTCCCTCTTCCTTCTTCCTTTTTCCCTCTTCCCTCTTCCCTCTTCCTTCTTCCTGACATCCGTTACATCTGATATCTTGCACCATTGTCAGCAACAGGCAAGATGCCTGTTCCACAAGAAAATTTATATTTTGTGGAACAGGCATCTTGCCTGTTCATAAAAGGCTAATTGAGAATGGTGCAACATATGAGTTACATCCGTTACATCCGTTATAAAATCCGTTGCCGAACTTCCCTCTTCCTTCTTCCCTCTTCCCTTTTCCCTCTTCCTAACATTCGTTACATCCGTTACATCCGTTATAGAATCCGTTGCCGAACTTCTTTTTTCCCTCTAAAACACAGTGCCGTCACTTTCAATCTGAATTGGGGGCACTCCACCAGCCCTCAATTCGGCCGCAATTTTCCGCCCCGCCGCCCAAGTTCCTCCTTGCAAAATCTTCACCAGCGGCAATTGATCCGCACTCAAATGCAGCTTTTCTCGAATAGCTGCGGCCATTTTATCTAAAAGATTGACAGTGAGCGATCGCCATTCTACTATAACTTCCGAACCCGGCAAGTAACTCTGCTCAAAAATAGCCGAATTTTTTGCCTGCAGCAGTCCGATATCCAAACACAAACCGCCGTTTCGGTACTCCGGCAATCCCGTTAACTCATCCAACCGCGTCACTTCTAAACCGATTTCATGCAGCGGTTCCAACAGCGAATAAGTCAACCACTGCGATAGTTTGTGAAACGGCACGAATTCATCTCCCAGAGTTTCTCCTGTTAAGGCTCGATGCTGCCAAACATCACCTAAATTAACGCCACCAATTGCATATCTTCCCGGCCAAATTTCCCCAAAACCTGTCAAAACAGCGCTCAATACATCAGCAGCATTCACTGTTTTGGATACTGAAACCCGACTGTCGAGCAAGTATTTTGCCAAATTGCCGGGACGCGGGTTTTCGCTGCCAAATAATAATGGATGCTGGCAAATCGCTTTTCCCAAACGCTGCAATAATTCTAATCTGCCTGTTAAACCAACTAGCGGATTGTCTCGACTTACCTGAAATCCAGCAGCTAAGCTTTCTAGTTTTAACTGAGAAAGTCCCAAATAATCAGCTTGCCAAGGAAAATCGGGATTGCTGGAAAAAACACCTTGACAAAACATCCGCAAGCTGGCTATTGCTAACCCTTCAGAACGGCGGTAAATCTGTCCGGTTTCAGGTTCGCAATACTGCCATTCTGCACCAGCACCGGCATCGAGCAAAACGCTGATAATTGCTAAATCAAATTTGATCTTAGCTTGGTCTATGAGTGCAAATTGTGCTAAAGCTGCATCCAATTCTGCGTGTCGCGGCAGGTTGCCGGCTTCAAAATGCCGCCAGCGACTGTGAAAGGGAATGTTAAAATCGGGATACTGTTCCCGCGTTGTCTCAATTACATAATTTGCTGCTTTGTCGAGTTGGGATAAATCGACGCGGAAGTAGCGGAGTTTGTCCAGGCGGGCTAAATCAAAAAGCCGATCGCACTTTTGGCGAATAGCAGCCGGCGTTCTCAAATATTCTACAGTCTCAAGTTCAATATTGTGCAACTTCATGCAACCAAACACCGATAAACATCGTTTTCTTGAAAAAAGTCAAACTGACTGTAATCTAAAAGATTATCTAAAATCGCATTTTTATCGATTTTGATCAGCTTATATTCCCACTTCGACCCGCTGACTTCGCGTTTTATTTGATCGGAAACTATGACTGAATTTCTTTCTCTACCCGGAGTTACTATTTTACTTAAATCTTCCAGCCTGTCGGCTATGTTAATATCTTTTCCGTAAGTGCAAGACCTAAATATATATAAATTCCCCTTAGCAACTCCCACCGACAAGCCGCAAGGTATTTGATTGGCCTGAATAAAAAGTTTCCAATTCTCGCACAAACTTTCCATTGCCGCTAAGGCTGAGTGAGATTCTGGGAAAGTCAACAAATGCGAATCCCCAACAATACTCCGAATTGTACCGCCGTATTCTTCGCAAATTGTTTTTTCAAAAGTATCAAAGTTGGTGAGCAAATATTCAACGTCTTTGATAGAATTAGATTCTTGATAACCAATAAAACCTCTCAAATCTGCTTTAATTATTGCTTGATTTTTTATGATTCGCGTTTTGTAACTTTGGTCAACTTTGTAGACTTTTTCAGGTTCGCTCATCCCTTTCAAAGAAAACTCGTTGACAAAAGACGTTTGCACTTCTGCTTTGTTGAGCGCCAGCCATGCTGCTTGGGACAAATATATTTCATCTGGCGGAGTTACTGATTCTATGCGCGCTGTTAAATTCACCGTATCGCCAAAGATATCTTTATCTTGATGCAAGACATCTCCTAATGTAATCGACACGCGGATAGCCAATCGTTCGTCGTTCGCCTTGCTAGATTGCTGCGCTCTCAATTCTTGCTGCATTTCTATGGCTGCTACAGCCGCTGCTGTGACGCTGGGAAAAATTATCCAAAATGAATCACCTTCCCCTTTGATCACGCTGCCTTCATTTCTGGTGCTAATATCTGAAACAAAATTTTTATGCTCATTTAACAAACTACTTAAGTCCGACTGAGATAATTTTTTGACTCTGACGGTATATCCGCAAATATCTGTTTTTACGATCACAGTAGAACGCAAATTAGCCATAACCTACCCTGACTGATCAAAAACCAGCAATAAATTTTATTTAGCAAAGACGCAATTGTTCGCGCCCGATCGATCGCGTCTTTGCCCTCTCAATCTCCTAAATCGCGTCCGATCGCTTCTGCAAGAATTGTAGCATCTGTCACAGGGTCTGGCGTGTAGTAGCCGGCGGCTTTTTTGGCGACGATTTCGACTTGTGCGTCTGCGGGAATCCAATCTTCAGGAATGGGGATGCGATCGACCACCTGAATTCCAGAATTGATAATCGCATTGTATTTCATGTCGCTCATAGAAACTAAACTGTCAATGCGAGAGATCCCCAACCAGTGCAGCACGTCTGGCATTAGTTCTTGAAACCGCATATCTTGAACTCCCGCCACGCATTCAGTGCGCGTAAAATAGGCATCAGCGCGATCGCCGCCTTGCTGCCGTTTTCTGGCATTGTACACCAAAAACTTAGTCACTTCCCCCAAAGCTCTCCCTTCCTTGCGGAAGTAAACTATTACCCCAGAACCGCCGGATTGTGCCGTTTGGATACAAATTTCAATCCCGTGTACCAAATAAGGGCGGCAAGTGCAGATATCCGAACTGAAAACATCTGAACCGTTGCATTCATCGTGTACCCTTACCGCCAACTGCTTGTCGGAGTCAGAAATATTCGCGACATCGCCAATGATATAAACCGTAGTTCCGCCAATTGGCGGCAAGAAAACGTGCAAGTCCGGCCGCGTCACTAAGTCCGAGAACATTCCGCCTGTTTGCTCGAACAAGACACGGCGAAGAACGCTTTCTTGGGCACCGATCCGCCTAGCAATTCCCGGCAAATACCATACCGGGTCGATCGCAATTTTAGTTACTGCTAAATTGCCGCCTGGTTTGACTATTTTGCCATCTATTTGCACCCGCCCCTTAGCAATAGCATCTTGCAACTCCGGCATATTAATGTGAGCTTTAGTGACAGCAATTGTCGGTCGAATATCGTATCCCTGCTGTAAAAAAGAAGTATAAATTTCGCTGACCAAACCTCCAAACGGATCGAGAGAAACAATCAAATTGCGATCGCCCCAACTCGGGTGTGGCCCGATGTGTGCCGCCGGAGATGTGTTGGTAAAATCGGGGCGGTGATCGGCTGGGAGTGCGCCGGTGGCAACTGCTAGCGCTCGATAAACAGAGTAGGAACCCGAATGAGTGCCGATCGCATTTCGGTGAGACGATTTGCTGAGGCTACCAATAACAGGCCCCCGTTTCACGGGATCGATTTCTCCCCAGTAAATGGGATGAGGTTTTGTGCCGGATTTGTCGGGATGAGATGTTAAAACTATATGCTTCGGTTTTGACACAGTTTTTTTTGCTCTTGCTATGGATGCTGCTGTTGGTTGTAAGCCGAATCGCAATCTGAAACAGTGATTCATCATACCAACACTACACACCTCCCTGGTTGAAACAATCGCGCTACACACACAACCCTTTCTCGGCGTAGGTTTGAGGATAACAGGAGGTTTTCGTCGGATTAGATATAAGTCCAGAGTTCAATCTTTTCCAGTATAGCCAACACCAAAGACAGCACAACTGCCAAACGCCAATGTTAAATTTTTAACAGATACGAAAAAAAAGATTTGAGATTCTGAGCCGCAGATGTGCAGTCAATCTCAAATCTCAAATCTCAAATTTCAAATCTCAAATCTCAAGTCGAATATTTTTGCTCAAAAAGCCTTAATCCAGACTTTGAGGGTGACAGAATTCCATTAAAATTGCCTCGCCTTCGTCGCGCGAGTCCAATTCCTGCGCGGCCCGCTTGAGATAGTTTTCCGACAGCAAGAGGCTGGAAATTTTGTGCGGTATAAACCAGCGATGGCGCCACCGCAAACAAAGCGAAAAACCCACGGCTGCTGGGAAAGAATAAGTGGACTGTCGCCGAATTTCCAAACCAGCAACTTCTCCAGCTTTACTCAGAGTTTTGGGAGTGAATTGTATGATGTTGCGGGGAAAATAAGTGCTGTGCCACCGCCAGCCGAGCTGCCGCGCCGATTCGCAATCAGCATTCGGTACAGCCACCCAAATATAACCGTTTGGTGCCAGCAACTGCCTCATGCAGTCGAGTGTTTGCGTAGGCGAAGGTGTTGCCATCAAAACATGAGAACAGGTGATAACATCAAACTTTTCGTCCGTACCATGTTGTGCGATATATTCTTCCAAAGTGCCTGTAAAAACATCGAGTCCGCTATCGCGGGCCGCCGCCGTAGCCGATACCCCAGGATCGACGCCTTTAACTTCAACTCCCAGCTTTTTAAAGACTTGCAGAAAAGAGCCTCCGCCGCATCCTACATCCAACAACCGCTTGCCAACAGGGACAGGAATGTGCCGGTATTCGCCCCGCCGCTTTGCTTCTTGAACTACTTGTTCCTCATCCTCAACGTGAGTGTTGTAGCACAGATAATCTGGCGGATAATATGGAATCAATTCCTCCCATGTAGGTTGGGGATTGAGAAATCCTAGCCCGCAATCTTCACAGCCGAAAAGCGACCATTTCAGCGGTTCTTTAGGAGCATCGGAAGTGCCAGCTTTGTTACGAAAACGGATATTTTTTGAATTACAAACAGGGCAATTTGTCAGTTGTTGCATGGTTCAATTTCAGAAATTGTACAGTTTCTAACAGTTTCTAATGGCAGTCAATAACCACAATTTATTACCATTAGTTGGGCTGGTAGAGTGCACGCCTGGAAGCAGATCGAAAACTAGGTTTATTTGCAAATTAGTAGTTGTAGATGCCCGGTTTGTAGATGTTCGGTTTGTTGGCGCTCGACCCCCCGATCGATCGGCGCTGTACAATTTTATGTCTAAATGGTTAGACTGAGAAGGTAGCATTTGTTACCTAGAATACAACCGACGCTCAACAGACAATGATTTTCGGTAGCATTTTTGCGGTAGCGCTAAATTCTTAGGAACATACTAACTCACAAAATTAATGTTGCCAAGTACATCTAATTATTTGCTTAAAAATGGTCGCGTACCCGCGTCTCTTCTAGAGATGAAATCGAGCACCCAGTCAGCTTCTACTGTCGCAATAACGGGCAGTGAGAACAATTTTTGTTTGGTGGATATAGAAATTGCAGGGGGTACGATCGCTCAAATTATTCCATCAGGTACAGAACATTTATTCCCAATTGCAGATATCCCAATTTTTGATTTGTGCAACGGCTTAGTTTGGCCTTGTTTTGTGGATATGCACACCCATTTAGACAAAGGCCACATTTGGGAACGATCGCCCAATCCCGATGGAACTTTTGCCAGCGCGATCGAAGCAGTGCACGCTGATGCTCAAAACAACTGGAATGCAGACGATGTTTATCGGCGGATGGAGTTCGGACTAAAGTGCAGCTACGCCCACGGAACCAACGCTATCCGAACTCACATCGACAGCGCAGGGGAACAGGGAACCGTTAGTTTAGAAGTAGTTGAAGCGCTGCAAGCCGAATGGGGCGATCGGCTGATCTTGCAAGCAGTTTCCCTGGTTTCTCTCGACTATTTCCTGACACCAGCCGGCGAAAAATTAGCCGATCGCATTGCTGAAATTGGCGGCATTCTCGGCGGCGTCGCCTATATCAACCCCAACTTAGACAAACAACTCGATCGAGTTTTTGCCTTAGCCAAAGAACGAAATTTAAACCTCGACTTCCACACCGACGAAAACGGCGATCCAGAATCAACAACACTGCAACAAGTAGCAAAAACCGCCCTCCGCCATCAATTTTCCGGTCAAATCATCTGCGGGCACTGCTGTAGTTTAGCCGTACAACCGCAAGATTTAGTAACAGAAACCCTTGCTTTAGTCAAGGCAGCAAATATTGGCATTGTCAGCTTGCCGATGTGCAACCTTTACCTGCAAGACAGACAATCTCAGCGTACACCGCGCTGGCGGGGAGTCACGTTGCTGCACGAACTCAAAGCAGCAGGAATTCCAGTTGCAGTTGCTAGCGACAATTGTCGCGATCCGTTTTACGGATTTGGCGATCACGACGTTTTGGAAGTCTTCAATATGGCAGTTCGGATCGCTCATTTAGATATGCCTTATGGAGACTGGCCCTGTGCAGTGACAAAGACTCCAGCAGATTTGATGGGATTGCCTAATTTAGGACGAATTGCAGTTGGTTTAGCCGCTGATTTGATTTTGTTTAAGGCGCGGAATTTCAGCGAATTGTTATCTAGAGTGCAGGGCGATCGCACAGTTTTGCGGCAGGGCATTAAAATTGATACAACTTTGCCCGATTACCGCGAACTCGATGATTTATTAGCAATTTAAATCTGACATCCTGCACCAATCTCAAGAACTGGTCCGAGAGACAGTTCTTGAGATTGGTATAATATGTAGGTTTCAAAAAGCATTTCAGCATTGCTATCTTGTCAATTGACAAGATATTTGATATAAATGTAAATGCTAATTTAATGGAGGTGATTTTAAGTGAAAGCAGTTATTTTATTGTCGGGAGGGCTGGATTCCTCAACTGTTTTGTATCAAGCCAAGGCCGACGGCTGCGAGTGTTACGCGATTTCGTTTGACTACAAGCAAAGACATCGGCGGGAGTTGGAATCAGCAAGGGCGATCGCACTTTCGGCCGGGGTTAAGGCACATCAGATCGTAAACTTTGACTTGACGCTTTGGGGAGGTTCGGCTTTGACTGATAATCAAATCGAATTGCCGATCGATCGCACTCTGGGAGAAATGTCTCAAAACATCCCCAGTACCTACGTTCCAGCTAGAAACACGATTTTTCTCAGTTTTGCCCTCGCCTACGCCGAAACTCTAGAAGCCGCTCGTATTTACATCGGTGTAAACGCTTTAGATTATTCCGGCTATCCCGACTGTCGCCTCGATTACATCGAAGCCATGCAGGAAGTATTTCGGTTAGGAACAAAGCAGGGCAGAGAAGGAAATGCTATTAATATTGTAACACCTTTAATCGAACTTAAAAAAACAGAAATTATTCAATTAGGCAACAAATTAGGAGTGCCTTGGGAGCAAACTTGGTCTTGCTATGCAGGCGGCGAAAATGCCTGCGGCGTTTGCGATTCTTGTCGGCTGCGGCTGGCGGCTTTTGAGGAATTGGGATTAAAAGATCCCGTGGCTTACGCTTAAACATTACTTACGCACGGGCGGTCAAAAACCGGGTTTTTTTGCGAGAATACATTACAGATGGCAGAAGCGACAAAAAACCCGGTTTCTTATGAATGCAATCGATCGGCTCACTCAAGAACAAGAGGTTTTGATTCCGGTATATCGGGAGAAATGGAGAGCGATCGCACTTTCTACCGAACCAATCGATCGGCAAAAAGCCACAGAAGCGGTAACAGCAGCCTACGCATTGTTAGGTAAAAAACCACCTCTCATTCTTTTTTCTGATAGTCCTTATGCGTCGTTTCACCCTACTTTTAGCCAAATGGAAAGTTTGTTTTGGAACGACCCGTGGCACGACCATTGGAACGATCCGTGGTGCAAACCGAAGGGGCAACTGGATTCGCAACTGGGCAGACAACTTACCACGCTGCTAGGGAAGCATCACCTGAAAAGTCAATTGGTTAGAACATTGGATCGTCAATTGCTAAATCCAGAGATACAGGAATTAACAATGCAACTGATGCGTCAATTAGAAAGTCAACTAGCATATCAGCATACTACCTATTCTCCATTAAAAAGCTTAGCTTATTTAGGCACTTTGTTTGACTTTTATATTTCGGTTTTAAATTGCCCTTACAATAAAAAAAAATGGTCTATATATCAGTCTTTAGCCAAGTATTGCGGCTGGATAGTTCCGTTTAAAAGGGTTTGCTTTATCTGCGATCGTCCTACAGTTCTTTCCTTCGACAATCAACAACGACTGCACGCTTTAGGTTCTCCCGCTGTTCTGTTTAAAGATGGCTTCAAAGTGTATGCAGTTAATGGAGTGAGAGTGCCGGAGTTCTACGGAAAACTGCATCCTTCTCAATGGCGTGCAGATTGGCTTTTATCTGAGAAAAATGCCGAAGTAAAACGAGTTTTAATTCAAGGGATTGGTTACGAGAGAATTTGTCAAGAGTTGCAAGCAACTGAATTAGACTCTTGGCAAGAATACACGTTACTCAAAATTGATATAGTCGAGATTTTTGAGAGTGAATGGGGTTATGAAGAGGAAAAGCATATGCACTTATTGAAAATGACTTGTCCCAGCACCAGATACATTAGACATCTCCAAAATAGTAACATTATGTGGTAAAAGAACATAAGAAACATTTTTTACACAGAAACATGAGCGACAT